>JABJMI010000610.1 GCA_018659505.1 Planctomicrobium sp. | reverse complement strand
TTTATTTCTTTGTAGGGGACATCACAACAAAATTCAAAGTTGACTTGCTTTACCATCTATCAAACTATTGGAATGTTTATGCGTATCAGACTGTCCATGAATCGTTTCTAAATTCCATGCTCTCAGTTCTCATTCATTTGACTGTACTTATCCCATTTGGCTTCGTGATTTGCGATATTGCACTTCAATTGACACAACTCGTTTCTCTCCGCTCGATCCTGACGGCAGCCATCATCCTGCTTTCATTTCTCATTTCATTTATCGAAGTTTTTCAGGCACATAGTAAAAATTTAACCCCGCTATTCATCGATGCCACATTATTGATTTTGGGGACTTTGATCGGAATTAAGCTTAGAAGTCTGTTGTCTCCGTCGCGTGCTCGCAATCTCGATTCAGGTAAGTTAGAGATTGTTTCAACCGAGACTCTGATTCGATTAACTCTCATCGGACTGCTCGGACTTTCTGCTTTTAGTTACAGGCAAATCCAATTTTTACAAACTGAGGATTCTCCTTCTTCAGTTCCTCTGAGAGAGACAATGTTTTATGTTGACTGGAGTATTGAACGTACCGTTTGAAATATCACAATCGAAAATTGTCAAACGAGTCAAAGCCTGCATGAGATTTTCGTCATTTCGTTTTCATTTATCGACAGACTCATAAACTGAGAACCAAGGACGACTTAGATGAATTTTTGTAAAGTTCTGTCTTGTTACCCGAACACATTAAGTGTCAAGGTAACAAAATTACAGAATACACTTTCGAGAGGATATTCCAGAATGTTTTATCGGCTTAGCTTTTCTTTCATGCTAATGTTCGCTCTTTTTGTGAGAACAGAAGCACTCGCAGCACGTCCGAATGTTTTGCTGATCTATACCGATGATCAAGGGACATTGGATGCCAATTGCTATGGTTCGAAAGACTTAACGACGCCGACTCAGGACCATCTCGCTGCAACGGGTGTACGCTTTACGCAAATGTATTCTCCGTCAGCGATCTGTTCTGCTTCACGGGCAGGTCTATTGACGGGGCGATTTCCTGCTCGGGCGGGAGTTCCTGGCAATGTTTCTTCTGCATATGGTCATGCAGGAATGCCAGCGAGCGAAGTAACCATCGCGGAAATGATGCAATCCGCAGGCTATCGAACCGGTCACGTTGGCAAATGGCATCTGGGATATAACGACGAGACCATGCCTAATGCTCAAGGCTTCACAAGTTCATTTGGTCACATGGGTGGTTGCATCGATAACTATTCTCATTTCTTCTACTGGAACGGTCCCAATCGTCACGACCTGTGGAGAAACGGAACCGAAATTTGGGAAGATGGAAAATTCTTTCCCGATATGATGGTTGAAGAATGTAAAGCATTTATCGAGTCTAAGAACGAAGAGCCGTTCTTCCTCTATTGGGCGATCAATGTCCCACATTATCCGATGCAGGGAACTGGCAAATGGAGAGAGCACTACAAAGACCTTGAAGCACCTCGCAGAATGTATGCCGAATTCGTTTCGACGATGGACGAAAAAGTTGGTGAGATTCTGGATTTCTTAGAAGATAACAAATTAAGAGAAAACACGATTGTGATCCTGCAATCCGATCATGGTCACTCGACCGAAGAACGTGCTTTCTTCGGTGGCGGGAACGCTGGAGAATACCGGGGAGCAAAAGGTTGCCTGTTTGAAGGGGGAGTCCGCGTTCCGTCTTTCATCTCATGGCCTGCGAAGATCCCGCAGGGTGAAGTGCGAGACCAAATGGTCTTCGGATGCGACTGGTTCCCGACCATCGCAGATTTGTGTGAAATCAAAACGCCGCAGCATCATCTGGACGGCGAAAGTATTCGCTCCGTGATCATTGAAGATGCAGTCTCACCACATGATGAAATCTTCTGGCAACTGGGAAGCGGCAATAAGCCGCAGCTGGCAATTCGCTCCGGTGATTGGAAACTTCTCATCAACGCACAAGATCGCAGCTCCAAAGGCGAACTTTCCGCTGCCGACCGAGTCTCTTTTCTATCGAACATGAAAGAAGATCCGAGCGAATCGAAAAACGTTGCAGAAGCTCACCCAGAAATTGTCTCCAAACTGATCAAACGAATTGAAGAGATTCGCCAAGGTTGGTAATTTTAAATTTTCTCAACTTATTGCTGCGAAGCGATGAATCGCAACTCCTAACTCCTAACTCCTAACTCCTAACTCCTAACTCCTAACTCCTAACTCCTAA
>JABJMI010000432.1 GCA_018659505.1 Planctomicrobium sp. | reverse complement strand
GAGTCGTCTCTTTTTTACGAGCAAGTCAACGGCAATAACATCCTGCCACGGAAAGACTTAACAATCAAAGTCCCTGATAAACTGACGATGTCCAGCTAGTATGATCGATGAGAATTATGTTGTTCGTTGTTGAATCACTTCAGCGAGTTCGTTTGGAGACAGTACATCAACGATCTTACAAGCTACAATCCCGTGTTTGACTCTAGCACCACGCAGGGATTGTTCAAGTAACAGTTGATAGTTCTCTGGGTTTCCGAACTAGATCAATCGAACCCGAGTCACTGATGTCAACGCCTCCAGAATTAACGAGTCGTTAATTCTGGAGGCGACTTCCTGACGCACAGAAAACCGTGCATCCCAAAGTTCGGAGAGTTGATTCAACAGTCGTTCCCGCTCCGCTTGCAGTGCCCGCTGTTCAGCAGCACGTTCCTCTTTGAGACGATGTTTGGCGAGGAGATCGTTTCGGTGTCGTTCCAGGCTGCTCCCTTCGGCAAGCCGATTCATGTTGCTCGATAGTTTGTAACTCACATGTGGCAGGAAGAGTTCAGCGAGAAGACGTTGGCCATTCGTCAGTGTTATCAAAAGAATCCATCGAGAGTGATCACTCAGGGAGGACTGAACGATCAGATTCAATTCCGAATTGGTTTCAACCGCAGTCGACAAGAGATCATTGCTACTCTGAATCTGGAGTGGAAGCTTGGAGCACAAATTCGAACGCATGTTTTGCGTCTGCGTGCGTCGAACTGTGCCCACCAGCTGGTCGATGGATGCTGAGAACCTTGGAATTATGCTTCCGAACTTGTTCGACCAATCTTAGAACGCTTTCTGCAGGAACAACCTCATCCATGCCGCCGGTTGTGCACGCCATCGGCATCGAAAATTTCAATGGGAAGAATTCCGCACTCCGTTTGCGATACTCGTCAGGGACATCGTCTTTCGTTCCACCAAAGGAAGCTGCAATGGCACCCTGGAACCGTTCGTACTGCACGAGATTTGCCGTGCCATTCATTGAAACGACTCCGTTGATCAATTCCGGATGTAGTGCTGTGAATGTGAGTGCCCCGGTGCCCCCCATCGAACCTCCACTTAAAATGATGCGCTCTACGTTGTAAGTATGATGAAGAATTTGAATGAGTTGCACCATGTCAGCCTCTGCTGCTGGTCCCATCCAGGACGTTGAGGCTCGATAATCTGGTGAGACCAAGAGCATTTTGTGTTCTAACGCAACGTCACGCGCTGCTCGACACTCTCCGCGGGTCTGTCGAACAAACTGCCAGCGGTCTGATCCATGTCCGTGCAGCGTGATCAGAATGGAAACAGGTGATTTTGCGATCAGACCTGGTGGAGTCATGACAACATACTTCTGCTGCGAGCCATCGTGGTCCGCGACAAATGTCTTTTCGAGAGTGCTCGCAAACTTCGTGGGATCATCTGCCGAGCAATGCGATGCCATAACCATTGCTGCAATACAGCAAGCGACTTCCTGGATGTGGGGAAAACGTGGCATGAGATTCTGAAAAGTCATTTCATCAGGTCGTACTGGGTCTACAAGAGTGCAGTGATCGGCTCGCCGTTACTGGCAGGATTCGTAAATCCGTTGGGACTGAGTCTTGCGGCTGGGTTGATATTCATCGCCTGTAAAAGTGTGGCTGTGAAATCTTCGAGTGTGACCGGGTTGGATTTGACATAAGCAGCACGGCTGTCGGATTCCCCATAAACTTGCCCGCCTTGAATTCCTGCTCCAGCCACCATCGCGGAATAACATTGAGGCCAGTGATCGCGACCAATCCGTTTCGCGCCTTTACTGATGACAGGAGTTCTTCCGAACTCACCAACGAGCACGACTAAGGTGGAATCGAGTAGTCCCCGTTCACTGAGGTCTTCCAGGAGTGTTGCCACGGCTTGATCTGTTCGTGGTAACGCAAACGGCAGTCCATTCCAACCGTTCTCGAAGATGCCAACGTTCGCATTCCCGTGCATGTCCCAGGTTTCCAGGCTGACGAACTTTTCGTTGGCAGCCAACCCCGTCCACGCCACGACATTCACGAGCCTTACTCCCGATTCGACCAGTCGTCGAGCAAGCAGTAGATTCTGACCAAGTGGGT
>JABJMI010000007.1 GCA_018659505.1 Planctomicrobium sp. | reverse complement strand
TGCGTTAAATATATGGACCGCAATCGATGCGGGTCGACCAAGATACGCTGTTTTTCTAATTCCAAACTGCGGAATTGAGTAGGCTTCGAGAATGGAAAATCTTCTTCCTCGGGGGCAATAATTTGGAAGAGCATGACTTCATGCCGATGTCGACGAAACAACTGCATTGCTTGTTGCATCACTTTGATGTCATCGAAGAAGTCACTCAGAATGATAATCAAACTTCGACGTTTGAGTGTCGGTGCAATAGACGCGAATAATTTTCCGAGTCCTGTTTCTCCTCCCGGTTTTGCATCGTCGAGTGTCTTCATGACCTGTTGGAAATTCTTAGGACTGGTCGCAGGGTTCATACGTTCGCGAACCTTGTTGTCAAAAGTCATCAGACCAATTGCATCGCGTTGTGCATTCAGCAAATAAGCAAATGCCGCAGCGAGTTGCCGAGCGTAATCGATTTTCGCGAGACTACTTTCGCTGTAGCCCATGCTGCCTGAGCAGTCTAATAGAATGTACGCCCGCAGGTTTGTTTCTTCTTCGTATTCTTTGATGTAATACTTGCCCGTTTTGCCATAAGCCCGCCAGTCGATGTGACGAATTTCGTCGCCTGGGTAGTACTGACGATGTTCGACGAACTCAACACTCGATCCTTTAAACGGACTTTTATGCTGCCCGATCATGTAGCCTTCCACGATCAACTTCGCCACGACGTCCAGATTCGCGAATTTTGCGAGTGCGCTGGGATCGTGAAGCGGAGGATCGTTTGCCATAATGAGATGATTATCTTGAATTTTAGAAGAGAACTTTGTTAATTGAACTGCTTAACTGCCCACTTCATTGTGGGCAAACCAATGTGCTTTCAAACGATATGAAACTCGCCATGGGATCTGTTCCGGTTTCCAATCATTTGCCATCTCAGCTTCAATCTGAACAGAATCTTAACAACCAACTATTCATTTCTTCTTACTGTTAAGATATATCACAATTGATAGATGACTGGAAATCAAATTGGAACACGTAAAAGCATCGCAATGAGTCAGTACCGCAAAATAGTTCTCCTGACATTTTATACAAGTCTGCCCGTAATTGTTTGCGGAGTTCTTCTGTTATTCCAGACGCAACCAAACTTCCTCATTTTGAGCCTTCTCGGAGTTGTCGCTGTTGCGACTTCTACTTTCATGTTGTTCAAGAGAATCGAAAAGGAAACTCGGACTTTCGCAAAAAACATCAACAGCGTCGAAGCGAGTTTAGAAAAAGCAAATTTGGCAGCGTCGGACATCAAAGGGAATTCAAACGACCTCTTGGACTCTCAGCACTTCGCGTTTCGAAACTTATGCGAAGCTGTTACCGAAAGAATCCGAGACCTGTTGGAATCTAACCAGGAACTCTCAAAACGCTATTCTCAATTCCAATCGATCCTCGCCAGAATGTCTGAAGGTGTGTTGCTGCTCGAAGCGAAAGGTCGCAACCTATATTGCAATCAGTTTGCCGGCACTTTACTCGGTCGAGAGCCGGCAGAGATTGAGAAAAAACTCCTCTGGGAAGTCGTTCGCACACCCGGTCTTGAGCTGGCAATCGAAGAGTCACTCGCTTCGGGAAAGACGCTGCGTAAAGAATTCGAGATTCAACGTACTCATAGAATCGTTGAGATGAGTGCAGTTCAACTTGATTCCAAGTCAGGAGCCGGACTGGTCATCGTACTCCACGATTTCACGGATCTACGAAGGCTTGAAAAACTGAGACGTGAATTCGTCTCGAATGTCTCTCATGAGTTGAAAACGCCGCTGACGTCGATTCAAGTCTATACAGACACATTACTCGAAGGTGGTTTGGAAGATACTGAAAACAATCGTTGTTTCGTAGAACGAATTCAAGAACAGTCCGGACGATTGCAACAACTCATTCAAGACATGCTTCGTCTGGCAAGAATCGAAGCACAATCCGAAGCCTTTCAAATGGAGCCAGTCTCCCTGTGTCAAACGGTTGCAGATTGCGTCAACGCAAGGTCAGCCATTGCAGAGGCACGAGGAATTACACTCAGCTATCAATCTAACACTGAAGATAGCATAAAAATAATTGGCGATCACGAAGGGGTGCGGACGATTTTCGATAACTTAATCAACAACGCACTGAACTACACAACCACTGAGGGCGAAGTTGAAGTTCACTGCAGCGAATCAGACGGGCTAGGAGTTGTGGAAGTTAAGGATAACGGAGTGGGCATTCCACAAGAGCATCATTCGCGAATCTTCGAAAGATTCTACCGTGTCGATCAGGCAAGATCACGAGGCATGGGCGGGACCGGTCTTGGCTTGGCAATCGTCAAACATTGCGTCAGCGAATTCAACGGAACCATCGAACTAGAAAGCGAAGTCGGTCAGGGAACCACTTTTCGTGTTTCCTTTCCACTCGTCAAAAGTGGAGAAACCTTTACGGTTGCCAATCCTTGATATAATTTGATCAAGTTTATTTTTCAGAAAGGCTTCTTCCGAGAAAATACTGCCTGCCAATCTTTAAAGAATTCAATCACCACGGAGTCACGGAGAGCACTGAGAACAGATTGAGATTCGACAGCTATTCGGCTCGGACTATTGAATTCATATTTATAGAATTTTCTATTTGAACCATCTTCGTTGCATCCGGTAAATCATGTCCATCCTGTCTTTTTCCATTTCGTCCCCATTCACCAATCTCTAACTTGGCAAAGCTACATAGGTTCATCGAATGTCGTTCTCCATCAAAGCTATTGAACTCTATGTTCGGGAGACAAAACCGGGTCGGATGCACTTCTCTTTGGGGAAGGATACAAAAACGAAACAAGGGCAAACAGGGCTGCTGAATCCGCTTGGTCATATACGTTTAATTTTGACCGATTCAAAAGGCAATGAAACTTTCGGTTGCTCCGCGGACCGCCTCTCGGTGCGATGGCTCGACAAGCGACCGGGAAGATCACTCGATTTGAAACGTCGAGAACTTGTCAGCTTCTTGAACCAAGGACGGGAAATTGCACTCGCTGTTGGTGAGTTTGAGACGCCGTTTGAGTTCTGGCAGAAAGTCCATCCTCAGATCATGAAACTGGGTCGAGAATTCAACCAGGAAGACCTCACCTCCTCGTTTGTTTCCGCTCAATTTGAACGTGCTGTGCTGGACGCATTTTGTCGGGCACATTCACAATCGATCTTCCAGATGGTGAAAGGAGGTCATATTGGTTTTGATGTCTCTCAGCTCCATCCTGAATTACAGAATTTTCCATTTGAGCAGTCACTTCCTCTAACACCGCTGACGTCATTTTGGATTCGTCACACTATTGGAGCTTCAGATCCATTAACAGATCGTGACGTAAAAGACGATGAACGAATCCAGGACGGACTCCCGGAGACACTGGAGGACTATATTCGCAAAGATGGAGTCCGTTACTTCAAAATCAAAGTGACCGGTGATCCAGACAAAGACTTGATGCGATTAAAGAGCGTTTGGGATGTGGTCGTCAATGCTCAAGTCCCGGTCATTAGTCTCGATGCCAACGAAGCATTCACGGATCTAAAAACCTTCGAGAAATTTTTAGTCCGCTTTGATCGTGAGCTGACAGGCATGTTCCAGCATGTTGCCTACATCGAACAACCACTTCCTCGGCAGTTAACTCTCGATTCAACGACTAAGAAATCAATTCAACGACTTTCAGAATTGAAACCGTTGCTTATCGATGAAGCAGACGGAACAACCGACGCCTACCGCAGAGCGCTTAACATTGGTTACGACGGAACCTCACACAAGAATTGCAAAGGCGTCTTTAAGTCCCTGGCAAACTTCGCTTTGATGCAGCAAAGATCAATCAATGGAAGACAGACATTCATGAGCGCCGAGGATTTACAGAACTTGCCGCTGGTCCCTCTGCAACAAGACTTCACGACGCTCGGCATTCTAGGGATCGAACACTGCGAAAGAAACGGACACCACTACAATTTCGGCTTATCGATGCTCTCCGAACTAGACCGAACCGCAGCGATCAAGAATCATCCCGATCTCTACATTCAAAAAGGTGATGAAGGCTTCTTGAATATCGTCAATGGTCAAGTTCATTGTGCCAGCCTGCAATGCCCCGGCTTTGGAATCGCAACAGAACCGGACTGGCAATCGATGATGAAGATGAATGACTGGGTAAAATTACGGCATCCGCCAAATAGAACCCGGTGATTCTGGGCTGTTGAAAGTTTCACGAGCTCAGAGAAATCGTATCACGTCAGTTGAGACGCGTTTGGCGACAATTCGGGATATTGAAAAGTGTAAATTGACAATTGAAAAATGCAAAATAACGTCAATTCTCACTTTGCAATTTACAATTTCACTTTTTCAATTCCTTCTATTCACTCGGTCTTACTGCAATAGACGGCTTTGATCTATCCTTGCCAGCTCTCCCACTCGCATTGATTTTAATCAGACCACAGTGAGCCACCGGTGGGGAAACAATCTACTTCGCTTCAAACTTCAATGAAACGGAGTTGATACAATAGCGTTGTCCGGTCGGTGTGCTGGGGGCGTCGTTAAAGATGTGACCGAGATGAGAATCACAGTTGGTACAGGTCACTTCGACTCGCTTCATCCCGTGGGTATTGTCTTCGTGCAGGTTCACGCGGTCTTCCGCCTTGGCAGCGTAAAAAGCTGGCCAGCCACATCCAGAATTGAACTTCGTATTCGATTCAAACAACTCTTGACCACAGGCGGCGCATGAGTACGCTCCTGGCTCAAAGTGTTCATCAAATTCGTTGGAGTAAGGTCGCTCAGTCCCTTTGCTCCGCAGCACATAGTATTGCTCGGGAGTGAGCCGTTCTTTCCATTCTTCGTCGGTGAGCGTGATTTTCTCGGTCATGATTGAGCTTTGGATTCAATGTAAGATAAATGGTTCGACTTGGTCACGAAGTCGATTAGACCCAGCTCTCCTCGAACTCAGACTGATCGACAAAAATTAAACCACGAAAGGAACGAAGGACACGAAAGAAAAAAGAATCCTATCCTGTTTCGAGTCTGTTAAAGCAGATAGTTCCATCATTCATCCACGATCTAAACCTTCTCAATTTTTCGTAAAACCAGAGTTACAAAGAGACACTACATACAGATTAATTCCTCTCAGTCGTAACGCTTTTTCGTGTCATTGGTGTGTTTCGTGGTTATCCTATTCTGTCGATCCCTTAAATCACTTTGCTTGTTTATTGTGCCATTGCCATTTCGCTGAGGGCTTCGATTCGACCTTGATACAGCTCGCGGATATCCGAGAGTCCGTAGCGAATCATCGCGAGACGTTCCATGCCGAGTCCCCACGCCATGACCGGATGCTTACAACCGAGAGGTTCGGTCACCTCAGGGCGGAAGATTCCCGAGCCACCCATCTCAATCCATTTGCCTCGGCTTTCTAGGTAAACAACGACGTCTACACTAGGTTCAGTATAGGGATAAAACGCAGGCTTGAATTTCACTTTCGCAAAGCCCATCTTCTTATAGAAGGTTTCTAATGTCCCCAGTAGGGAGGCGAGCGACGCATTTTCATCGATGACAATTCCATCGACTTGATGAAAAACTGGCAGGTGCTTGTAGCTCATCGTTTCGTTACGGCAAACCCAACCAACACAGAATGTTTTGAATGGTGGTTCTGGATTCTTCGCCATTGCTCGAATAGTCGATGCAGTTGTATGCGTTCGCAGTACAACCTGCTTTGCAATATCCGCAGACCACTTATAGCCCCAACCTTCTGAGCCAGTTTCTCCGCCATTTTCGTGAGCAGCGCGAACACGGTCGACAAGTTCAGAGTCCTCAGGCAGATTCGTCGTCGCTGGTTCTTCCATATAGAAAGTATCTTGCATGTCTCTCGCTGGATGGTCCTGCGGTTGGAACAGAGCGTCAAAGTTCCAGAACGATGATTCCACCATCGGCGAGACAACTTCGGTGAAGCCCATCTCCAAATAGGCTCGACGTGTCTGTTCAATGATCTTGCGTAATGGATGAACCTTCGCTGGTTGTACTTTTTCAGCAGGAAGCGTGACGTTGTAAGGACGGAGCGTGATCTCTTTCCAATCCCCGCTGCGCAGGTCTTCGGGGGTGAGAAGATTTCGTTCCTTCTTAACTGAGACT
>JABJMI010000646.1 GCA_018659505.1 Planctomicrobium sp. | reverse complement strand
TGACAAAAGATTGCATCCAGTTATGTTAAGAGCATTTTGCTTATTCAGTTTCCTTATTTGTTCGGTCTCCCACGCTCAGACGAATGAACCAATCGCCGAGGGATTGAAGCTTTTCCAAAGTCATGTACGGGCAGATCTCGCTCACCATTGCTTGGAATGCCATGGTGGAACGTCGGTGAAGGGAGACTTCGATCTAACCACGCGAGAGTCCCTCATGGAAAGTGGCTATGTCGATGAATCGGCAGCAGACAGCTACATCATGGAGCTGATCAATCATACGGCAGAACCGCAGATGCCGTTCAATAAACCGAAGCTCTCTGATAAGACTATCCAACAAATTGCTAAATGGATTGATCTCGGTGCTCCCTATGACAAACCGTTCAACTCTGAATTGAACTCCGATCAAGAGATGAAGGTCACCGAAGCAGACCGCAAGTTTTGGTCATTCCAACCCTTGACTGCCAACGAGCCACCTAAAGTAAAACAAGCCACTTGGTGTGAAAACAACATCGACAGGTTCGTACTGGCTCAGCTAGAGGGAAACGGTTTGTCCCCCAACGCGACTGCCTCGAAGCGTATTTTGATTCGACGTGCTTACTTCGATCTGCTGGGGTTGCCGCCAACTCCTGAAGAAGTGGATGCCTTCGTCAAGAGTACCGATCCGCAAGCTTGGTCCAAGCTCATCGACAAGTTACTGAAATCACCACATTATGGGGAGCGTTGGGCTCGTCACTGGATGGATGTCGCACGCTTCGCTGAGTCGCATGGATATGAGCAGGACTACGACCGACCACATGCGTTTCATTACCGAGACTTCCTCATCAAGGCACTTAATGCCGACATGCCGTATGACCAGTTTGTTCGCTGGCAACTGGCGGGAGATGAATTGGCTCCCGACAACCCTCAAGCAATGACGGCCACGGGCTTTCTCGGAGCAGGTGTCTTTCCAACACAATTAACAGAGACTGAGTTTGAATCCGCTCGCTACGATGAACTTGACGACATGGTGACCACCACTGGTGTCGCTTTTCTGGGGCTCTCTGTCGGATGTGCGAGATGTCACGATCACAAGTTCGATCCGATCCCAACGAGGGATTATTACAGGCTTGCTTCCACATTTTCCAAAACAATTCGTAGTGAGGTCGAACTGAATCTTGACCCGGAAGGCAACCGAACGAAAAAAGCGAACTGGGAAGAAACTCTCGCAACATTGACGTCTAAACAAGTTGAGATTGAGAAGAATGAGTTACCTAAGAAATTTCAAGATTTCCTGAAGACCTGGTCAGTCGAGCAATCAACAGGCACTTGGGAATTGCTGCATGTGGCAAAAGTTGATTCAAACGCCGGTACGAACTTTGAACAACAAGCCGATGGTTCATGGCTCGCTACAGGACCGGCAGCAAACAAAGAAGTGATCACGATTCAGACGGAGACCAACAAAACTCAGTTGAGATCGATTCGACTGGAAACTCTCGCTGACGATTCGCTACCAAATCGCGGTCCCGGTCGGGCTGCAAATGGGAACTTCGCATTAGGAGACATTTCTGTAATCGTACAGCCACTGAAAGGTGATACCAACGAGCAGCCAGTCAAGTTCGTTGCCGCCCGAGCGACTCATCAGCAAAATAAAGGAGCACTTTCTGTAGCTGCATCAATCGATGACGATCCTATTAGCGGTTGGGCTGTTGATGCTGGTGGCATCGGTAAAGATCAGGCAGCAGTCTTCGACTTCGCAGAACCCGTTGGCTTCGAAGAGGGAACGCGTCTCACGATCACACTCGTACTGAATCATCCGAACAATAAACACACCATTGGTCGCTGGCGACTTTCCTCAACCGCTCAAGCTGACGCAGAAGCGACTGTCGGTAACGCAGGAATGGATCCAAAGATCGTTGCCGCTCTGGCTGATCTCAAGGCGAACCCGGATACTGATTCACCTTCCTGGAAAATTGGTCTTGAATGGTTCAAATCGAAAGATTCTGAACTGCAGGAGCTTCAGAAGAAGGTCGCTGAGCATCGCAATCTTCCGCATCAAGGTCAGAATTTTGCAAAAGCGATGATCAGTAGTGAAGGCTTCCCGCACATGAAGCATCACGCTGATGGTCGAGGTTATCCACATTTCTACCCGACGACACATATCCTGAAACGCGGAGACCCGAATCAAAAGAGTGAAGAAGCGACTCAGAATTTCCTACAGGTTCTCATGCCGGTAGGAACGACTGCTGACAATTGGAATGTAGAACAGCCGACAGATTGGACTCGAACAAGCTTTCGACGTGCCGCGCTCGCCAACTGGATGACAGATGTTGAACATGGCGCTGGACAGATTGCAGCTCGGGTGATTGTGAATCGCCTTTGGCACCACCATTTTGGACGCGGCATTGTTTCGACTCCGAATGATTTTGGTTTCACAGGAGAAAGACCAACTCACCCTGAACTGCTCGACTGGCTGGCAAGAGATTTCGTCGATCACGGTTGGGAATTGAAACGGCTGCATAAGTTGATCATGACTAGCAGCGTCTATATGCAGTCGAGTGAATTTCACGAAGCACGCGCGAAAGTCGATCCTGAGAATCAATCCCTCTGGCGACGTACACCTCGACGACTCGAAGCAGAGGCGATCCGCGACTCGATGCTCGTTGTTTCAAATCAACTCGATCCCTCTCTGTTTGGAAAAGGCACACTTGATCAAAACATGAAACGACGAAGCATCTACTTCTTCATTAAACGTAGCAGGTTGATACCGAGTATGATGCTATTCGACTGGCCAGAACATCTCGTCAGCATTGGCTCGCGCGGAAGCACGACAATTGCCCCACAGGCGTTGATGTTCATGAACAGTCCACAAACGCGGCAATACGCCGCTGCCTTCGCTGCCCAATTACCGTCAGCTCCGGATACTGCAATCAATGCTGCCTATCGCATCGCATTTGGTCGAGTTGCGACCGAGTCAGAACTCGTCACTGCCACAGACTTCCTGAAGAATCAACAACAACATTACGAAGAGAACGGTAGCAAAGATGCCCAGCGATTAGCTGTGACAGACTTGTGTCAGACACTCCTCAGTATGAATGAATTCGTCTACATCGATTAAAGCTACATCGATCACCTCGTAATAATGTAACAATTCACGGCTTCAGTTTTTAAGAAATAAACATGAACTATTCCCGACGAAATTTACTACAACAATCGGGTTGTGGAGCAGGAATACTGGGACTCGCAGCGTTGTTACAGGATGAACGGATGCTGATGGCGGATTCACCGCTTCAGGACCGGACATTAAATCCTCTCGCTCCATCAGATCCACATTTCGAACCAAAAGCGAAACGGGTCATTTGGATCTTCATCAATGGTGGTCCCAGCCCTGTTGATACTTGGAATTACCGTCCCGCTCTAACGAAATGGGATGGGAAATCAATCAAGGAATTTGACACCGAGTTCAAAAACACCACAGGGTTCTTCAAGAATTCCGTCGGTAATTTGATGCAGTCTCCATTCAAGTTCGAACCGCGTGGAGAATGCGGAAAGATGGTTCCTGAGATCTTCCCGCACCTTGGCGAACATGTCGACAAGATGGCATTTCTCCTTTCCGGGCATACAGAGTCCAACAATCACTCGCCTGCTCTCTTTGCCATGAATTGCGGATTGCCTCGCATGGGGTTCCCATGTGTCGGCTCTTGGCTGACTTACGGACTCGGCAGCGAAAGTGCCGACTTGCCGGGATTCGTAGTGATGAGCGACCCCAAAGGTCGTGGACTCCCCAAAGGTCACGCGGCGAATTGGAGTGCCGGTTTTCTTCCGGGTGTCTTCCAAGGAACACATCTCCGACCAGGAGATTCTCCCATCGATAATTTGACTCGTGCTCAAGAGCTGACGAGTTTCTCACAACGCAATCAACTCGATTTGCTCAAGCGTTTGAATCAGGGACACCGCACGGAACGTGCTGCCGAATCGGAACTCGCAGCAAGGATTGAGAGTTTCGAACTGGCTTATCGTATGCAGTCGTCAGCCCCTGAAGCACTTAACATCGAATCAGAGTCCAAACAGACGCAAGAGCTATACGGCATCGGGGACAAGCGTTGTGATCACTTTGCCCGACAATGTCTCACTGCCCGCCGC
>JABJMI010000008.1 GCA_018659505.1 Planctomicrobium sp. | reverse complement strand
GATCTGTCACTGTTCGCATCTTTGAATTCATGATTCACCACGAAAGAAACGAACTACACGAAAAATCGAACTCACTGTTTAGTGAGCCCCGTTAGCAACTTTTTGCCATGGTCAATTTTGTGGCTATCATAAAAAAGAAATTCACCACTGAGACACGGAGGAAGGAAAAGAGTTGAGTAGTGAGCGATGATCTTTGACTCAGTCGTAGGGAGGGTGAAGCAATCCGTTGGTGAAATGGTGGGTTACTTTCTTGATTTTTCGCGATGAAGAACTGTTGATTTTTATTCACAATTCATTGCGTAACCCACCGTTCACGTGGATCGTCGAACTTCACCCACTCTACGTTGCTCAGTGAATAGGATTTCAAAAATTTGATGTTTCAACCACAGTATGCTTTTCGTGTCATTTGTGTATTTCGTGGTTTTAATACAACCAGCCATGAAGGTTGCTGAACAGAGAACTCACTTTTGAAGCGAATTATTCAGTGGAATATCACGATATTTCTGATGGCATTTTTGGCAATTCTTTTCCAGTAAGAGCATTGAGTTCATGAATTCATTCGAAGGAGATTGCTTCCTATCAGAAGATTTCCATTTCCTTAGGTCAGCTTCCAATTGCTCGGCAGCGAACTCTGAGGACTTGAGTATTTGAAGATAATCGGGTGTATGCTCTTTGTCTTCGAGTCGAGAAAGCTCTCTGAAGTGTTCTTTTAGCAAGAGTGCTTCATGAGTGGGTTCAAGATCGGGGTGTTGCTTGAGAATTCTCCAGTTGACCTTTTGGAATTGTTTTAGATTCGCAAAGGTCTCTTCAATAGAAACCATGCTTTCAACAAGGGGAGCGATCGGCATTTGTTCTTTGAAGTCGACTTCCAGTTGATCAAGATCAGCTGGGTCAATAGGTGCGGCTGCCTTGGCACTGTCATAGAGACCTTCGTAATGTGGGCTTGTGCCTGCTGTTGTTAGGATCGAAAGAGCATCTTTTTGATCAATCATGCCAGCACTTACGCAGGCGACACTGGCTGCTGTTGGGCTTCGATTTTTTCCGTGATGGCAATGAATGTAAATCGGTCCTGGCAAATCACGTACTGCCTTCGCTAGTTCCTGCGCACGATTCGCAGAAATCCCGTTATAACCATGGGGAAGATGGACGTAGTTCATGCCGAATTTCTTAGCTGTTGTTATGTCGGGCTTCTGTCCATCGACACTAATGATGGTCTGAACTCCCAGCATTGCAAGTTCCGCGAAGGCTTTGGGATTTCCAGGAAGACCTCCAGAAATCACTTTTGGATGAACTTGGATTGCGTTAGGTAGATGATTGGTATTTAGAACCTTTGGTTTCTTTGCGGCGAAGACCTCTGTAGCGACACTAGTCTTTGATCCCAGTGAAGCAAGTAGAGCAAGCGATAGCAAAATGCGAACACATTGGTGTATTCGCATTTCCCTGAGAACTCTCACTCTTGAATGCTGAATCGAAAACATAATTCGTCGCTGAGAATAGGAAAAGTGTCCGGACTCTAACTCGCAGAGAGTACGAAACTGTTTCTCCATGTGTTGAGTTAATTTTCGGCTTTGCCGAGGATTTCGGTATGTCGAACTTTGGCTTGCTCAATTGACGTTTCTTCTTGATTCGCTGTGAACCATTCTGCTTTGGCGATCTTGTTGTTGATTGTGATCCCGAGGAAACCTCCTTTGTCGCTGAAGTAGCGATGAATTTCTGGAACCTTGCCGGGGTCGCCTCCGTAGTTATGTTCGTCATTGATTGGACCGCAACCGAATTCTAGCAAACCGGTCTTTGGGTCTTTTGAACAGTATTGCCAGTGGCGGTCGCCGCAGATGACGTACATATTCTTTTGTTGACTGAGGAAGTCACGCAGTTCTTGTCCTTCGTTAAAGAAAGCTTTGTTGGCGTGATTGTCGGCTTTTCCTTTTTTATCTGGTCCGACGATCGGTCCCGGGGTGATGACGAATTTATAAGTTGCGTCCGATTCTTGAATGGTCGTTTTTAGCCAATCCTTTTGTTCTTCTCCGAGAATTGTTTTCTCGGGACCATCTTCAATTCTATTGGAAGATCGGAAGTCGCGGTTCTCTGTCAGCCAGATTTGGACATCTTTTCCCCAGCGTATCGTACGATAAGTCTTCTCCTGCATGGGGACTTGTTCTCGGAAGATTGCGAGTCCCTGTTCGAATGTTAAATCTCCGTAAGTTTGTCCGGGCCAGCAATCGTTTTTTAAGGTATCGTGGTCGTCCTTCATGAAGTATGAACTGACATTTCGATGGAAGTTTTTGTTATGGCCGTACGAAAACATTAGGTTCCACTTGGCACGTGCTTGAGCTTCGTTTTTGCAGAGGGGGGCTTTGTCGTAGTAGAGGATGTCACCCGTATGTACAAAGAAATGCGGATCGAAATTAAGCATCTGACGATAAGCGACATGTCCTTCTGCTCCAGAGTCCACGCTGCGCACTGCTTGGCATGTTGTCACAATGAAGCGAATTGGGACATCGCTGTTTGGTTCTGGAGCTGTCTTAAATTGTCCAGTAATCGAATTTGCAACTCCTTCAGCACCTTCGCTGCGACACTCGATTTCAAATTGATATGTTCGATCTGGCTTGAGTCCTCTCAGGTGGAACTGGTGAATGAAATCTGACGATTTGGTAACTGAATTCCATTCTGCTTTCAGTTGTTGATCTGAGTCTTTCACCCAGTAGTGAACACGAGCTTTACCTTTCATCCCCGGAACAACTTCAATCGGCATCAATCCGGTATCTTTCTTATTGCCTTGCAGTCCTTCGGTGAAAATTGGGAGTCGATTAAAGTCCGCTGCGGGATTTTTTGTCAGTCGAGCCCAGACAATGGCAGAGGTCTGATCGACTTCGCCGACCTTGATTCCCGAGGCGAAATAAGGTCCACCTTCTGCCTGTAAAAATGAGGGAGAAAGGATGCCAAACAGGAGCAGTATGTTTAGGGATTTCAGCATGTTTTTAATCTTCAGTTCTTAGCGATTCTTGCCAACATGAAAGTCTGATGTGTAGTAGATCATACGTGATCTGGGATTTATTTGTGTGGCTTTTGACCTGCTGTTTTATCGAAGAGGCAATCTGATCCCCTCATCCTAACCTTCTCCCCACAGCCAAGTTGCAGGCGAGAATGAATATCAATAGTGGGGAGAAGGGACATGTTGAGCCGTTTGTCAGCGAACGACAAGACACGGTTCGCTGCGCTCACTCAAATCTAATAGTTACTGATCTCACGTCACTTATGATCCTGTCGAGTAGATCTTGATTTCGTCGACGACTGCTTCTTTTGGGACGGAGAGTCTTAACATTCTTTTGGTCGGGTGAGCAATTCCTTCTGATGTAAATTCTCCGACTTCTTTGCTGTTGATGGAGAGAGTCATCGTTTCTCCCTGAACTTGCACTTTCAGGTGATGCCACTTGCCGGCTTCCAGCTTGTTCTTAATGGTTTTCTTCTTTGCTTTGAGTTCTTCTTCTTTCTCTTTTGGTAGTTTTTTTGCAAGGCGTAGCTCGCGAGTTTTCAGGTTCATATTGCCGGTCTTCAAGTCTTGAAGTTCAACACGGCTTGTGCCGATTCGTGCCATAAATAAATGTCCGGCGTGAACTTCCTTGAACTTGAGGTCAGCGAAGTTCAAACCCAGATTGTCGTCTTTATTTTCCAACATGAATTTCAGCTGAACCGACCCGTTTGTGAACTCGGCAGGATGTGTTACTGAAACGGCATGGTCCGCTGATGGATGGAATTTGATGTACATCGCTCCATCTTTTAGATCGACTTGTTTGTTTCCGTTCGCTCTCGATTTACTGTTGGAGTTCCAGCCGTTTCCGATTTCGTCTTTCTCTTCCTGTGATTCGTTGCGTTCGAAATCATCTTCGAATATCAATTTTGCTTTCTCTTCAGCGTGGCAATTCAAATTGATAAACAGCGAAAGAAATAGAATCATGCAGCTGAGGAAATCAAATCGGATCATTGGTGGCTTTCATATCAAAGCGATGTTTATTCAGATGACTACAGATCAAAATCATAGTCAGTGCGAAGGCTGAATTAAAAGGATCGCTTCGATATGTCGAATATTTATGGGCAACTGAAATATCAGAAAACCTCTACAAAAAAATGTCATGCCATTTCCAACTGTCGACTCATGGACGGACGATCACCATTTCGTTAATTTACTGTAACGCAGCTTTGACAAGCATGCGATGACTGAAAGCAGGAGGGATCCACATGGTGCGTGAGACAATTTTCTCTGATGATTCAGAGGATGATGAAGACGAAGATGAAGGTCAGCGAGAAGATCATTCGGGCGAATCACCGATGAACGGGGACTTTGATCCCAACAGTCGTGAAATTGATGAACGCCTGCGACCGCAAAAACTTGAAGACGTGATCGGACAACGAAAAGTTGTTGAACGTGTGCGGGTCATGCTTGATGCGACTCGCAAACGAAACGACACCCTGGGACATATCCTCTTCGATGGGCCTCCGGGGATTGGAAAAACGACTCTCGCGACGGTCATTCCCAAGGAACTCGGAGTCGATTTCCAGATCGCAGCCGGTCCCGCACTGGATGCTCCGAAAGACTTGCTGCCGTACTTAACGAATGCCGGTCATGGATCGGTATTGTTCATTGATGAGATTCATCGCTTGCGACCAGCAGTTGAAGAATTCCTCTATCCAGCGATGGAAGATTTTCGAATTGATATCGCATTGGGCGACGGCCTCAACGCGCGAACAATCAATATGCAGCTGAAGCCATTCACAATTATTGGAGCGACAACACGGGCGGGGATGCTCACCGCTCCGATGCGAGATCGTTTTGTCTACCGCGAACATCTTGATTATTATGAATCTGATGATGTGATTGAAATAGTCCGTCGCAACGCCAAAAAATTGAAGACATCTGTCAGCGACGAGGCAGCGATGGAGATCGCTCGTCGCAGCCAGGGGACGCCACGTAAAGCGAACAATATTTTATTGAGAACAAGAGACTTCGCGACACTGAAAGATCCCACGGGTCAGATCACTACTAAGATTGCCCAGCATGCGATGGAGATGTTGGAGATTGATTCGTACGGACTCGAGAGGCAGGACCGCCGTTACCTTCAAACAGTGATTGAAATCTTTCAGGGTGGTCCGGCTGGGCTTTCTGCGATCGGGCATAGTATGTCTGTTCCAACAGATACACTTGAAGACGACATTGAGCCATTCTTACTGAGGAGCGGCTTCATTCAGCGAACGCCAAGAGGTCGGATTATTACATCTAAAGGATACCAACACTTGGGACTTGATCCTGGGTCATCTAACACTGGAAGTTCATTCTGACCGGCATATCTTCTTGGGTTAACAAATTAAAATGAATTTGTAGAACGGAACTAGCCAAAGGCGTCAGTGTTATAAAAAAACTCGACGCCTCCGGCTTGCCGTTAAACTAAAAAACTTAGGACAACTCCCACGTAATATGGATTGGAAAAGCCGCTTGAAAAATGGGCGGGTTTCGGTCCCCCCGGTGGATCACCGGGGGCTAAATATCAATCTCTTATTCGCGGGACGTGTACTGAGACATCCTTCGAATATTTCCTTGGAGCTATAGATGCTTATCTTTGATGCCCACTTAGACTTGGCGTGGAACGCTGTGGAGTGGAATAGAAACCTCGAACTTCCGGTTGCAGAGATTCGAGAATTCGAAAGTAATTTTGAAGGAATCATTCTCGGCGACTGTACCGTTTCTTTTCCTGAATTGATTCGCGGCGGAATCGGAATTGTCATCGCGACGTTACTGCCTCGGCTTCATCGCAAACATGCTCCTTTAACTTTCTATCAAGGACGTGAATCAACATACGCAGCGGCGCATGGGCAACTCGCTTATTATCGTTCGCTGGAAAAGAAAGGTGTTCTGAAGAGTTTGCCGACCGCACAAGCACTCAGCAAGCATACGCAACTTTGGACGGACTATTTGGCGAGTCCGAATGGCGATGCTCCTGCGATTGGGTACATCTTGAGTATGGAAGGTGCTCCGCCGATTCTTGAACCAGCACAGACGCAAGAATGGTTCGATGCCGGGCT
>JABJMI010000061.1 GCA_018659505.1 Planctomicrobium sp. | reverse complement strand
CCTAAATCCTAATTCCCAACTCCTAATTCCTTTTCTGAACAGTGGCTCACGCCCCTAGACCCTCAACCCTAGACCCAATTCCATGGCTCGTCGTAGTAAATCTCGGCAGGTAGCAGTGCAAATGCTTTATCAGGTTGATCTTAATCCTGATTCAGATTTGGCTTCCATTCGCGATATGATCGTAGAACGAATCAGCGATCACAAGTTAATGGAGTTTTCTCATTCGCTCTTTCTGGGAGTGATAGAGAATCGAGATGAACTCGATAAAGCATTGCAGCAGGTTTCGCAGAATTGGCGTTTGAGCCGCATGGCAGCCACAGACCGAGCCGTACTTCGCTTGGGGGCATTCGAACTCTTAAAGACCGACACTCCGCGAGCAATCGTCATCGACGAAGCAATCAAACTCGGAAAAAAGTTCGGCGACGGTAGCTCGCAACAGTTCTTAAATGGCGTTCTAGATAAACTCGGTAGATGAGGAGGAATTCCTTCGGCTTTGCAAGATCTCTTTATCTCTCGCTTTCTTAAGTCTTTCTGGAGTAACGCATTCAGATTGAGCAAAAAAGATCGGAATAATCGTAAAATTCGTGTTATCCATCTCATGCTACCTGATCGTCACAACCGAATAAGAGAATAGAGAGTAGCGCGCAGAGATTGCACTACATCTTTCCCCCCTCAACATTTAATACTGATTGGTTCGCAGGCAGTTTTGAATTGCTTGTGTGACGTCCCGCAACGATTCAATCAGAAGAACAGTCCAAGATGGATTGTTGATGCGGACAGGAGAATCCCATGCGACGGAGTGCGTGTTTTCTGGCAAGTATCGGTCTTGGTCTCGGTCTCAATAGTGTGGTTGCACAAGATCTGTTTGGTCCCACACCTCCTCCGAAAAAGCCTTCGGGCACCAGCCTTCAGTACTACAGTGCGAATGGTTCTCCGGGTGAAGCAAACGCCAGAACCGCTGCGCAGTATCAAAGACAAACACCAACAACGACAAACCCTCCAAATTACTACAGCGAGTTATTCGGTGGAAATGAGAACAGTGAACAGCAAAGACCTCGCTTACGCCCTGCCGTTCAACAGGACGTCGCTGAAGAATCTTCCCAAGTCGTGCAGTCTGATTTTCGTGGAAACCTGAACATTCAAGGTTCACAAATCCAGCAGGTGAGAGCAACTCGCCCCAACGCACGTCCATTTCCAGCGGGGGTGAGTACACCTCCACAGTACCCTTCTGCTCCTAAGCTTGAGCAAACAAAACCGGATTTAACGACTCCAATCTCAATTCGTCAAACAGCACCATCAATTCCTGCTGAAGCAGAGTTACCACTTATCAATACACCAGCAGGAAATGTGACTTTTAGTGAGTCACGTCCGGTCAAGACAGGACCTGCGATGGCGCCTTCAGTCGTGGCACCGGAGATTGTGGGACCGCAAACTCCTTCTGTGACAATCGAATGGAAACAGCAATCAGCAATTAACGTGGGACAAGAATGCCAGTGTGAACTGTGGGTCAAAAACACAGGGCAAACAGATGCAACAGGAGTCGAGGTTCAAGCGACCTTTCCACAGATTGTCCGCTTGCTTGGATCTACTCCCGCCCCGACAAAAAGTGAAACATTTTTAGGATGGCAGTTTGCTGAATTGAAAGCCGGAGAAGAAAAAGTCATTCAGGTCACAATGATTCCTCTTCAGCGAGGAAATATTGCAACACAGGCGAGCGTACGATTCACAGGGACTGCAGCCGGATCATTCAATGTTTCCGAACCATTACTGACGGTCGCTGTGAAAGGACCAGAGCAAGTCATGGTCGGGGACAGCACTCCTCACACAATCACTGTCAGGAACCCTGGCGATGGTGTCACTTCCAACGTACAAATCGAAGCGATCATTCCCGAAGGGCTTGAACACGCACGTGGCAAACGTCTCCTAATGGAGATCGGTTCCTTGAACCCTGGAGAAACTCGTAACATTCGCCTAGCGATGATTGCAGTGTCTGGCGGGGATCACAAAATTGAAGTTCAGGCACGTGCAGATTCTGGCTTGCTTCAGCAATCGGTCGCTGCTGTCTCGATCATTGCACCGAGCTTGAGTGCAAGCGTTGATGGGCCAGGTCTTCGCTACCTCGGACGAAAAGGCAAGTTCAAGATTAAAGTCGCCAACGACGGAGCGGCAGCGACAAGTAACGTACAGATGATGCACCGTATTCCAGACGGATTTGAGTTCGTTGAGGCAGATCGCGGAGTTCAATACGACAAGCAAACTCGATTGTTAACCTGGCTTGTTGGACGATTGGAAAAAGCAGAATCCAGCGAAATTGAATTGACACTTCTAGCGAAGAAACTGGGTGAGCAGAAACTATTAGTCCGTGCAACTTCGGAGCATGGATCTCTTTCCGATGCTGAATTTGTGACTCGCGTTGAAGGGACATCTTCGCTGGCATTGGAAGTCATCGATCTCGACGATCCAGTCGAACTCCTTACCGAAGCGATCTACGAAGTCCGCGTGAAAAACGAAGGTTCAGCAGCATCTAAAGATGTCAGCCTCGCCTGCGACCTCTCAAACGGAGTGAAATTCGTCTCAGCTGAGGGACCAGCACAGCACATTACTGAAAATGGAACTGTACTCTTTAGAGCAATTCCTGAACTGGGACCAGGCAAGACTGTAGTCTTCCGCGTCCGCGTCGCTTCAACAGTGGCAGGTAATTCCAGATTCAGAGCACGCCTGACAAGCGAGTCGGTCGAAGAACCACTGACGGCAGATGAATTGACCAGATTCTACGGCGAGTAAACTCGAATGGAAAAGAATTAGTGTTCCAAGGAAAAACTCCTAAGCAAGGTGTTTAGTGTTCACCGCATTGTGATTTCTTGAAGACTTGCCAGAACTTGTGCCGCTCTACGGAATTACTCATTTGTCGGCAGATCGCGAAAAGTTTCGCTTTGAGGAGAATCTCTGTGAGTTGAGATTCAAGCCACTCGGTCGTCTTCGTTTCTCCGCGACTCAGTGCCTCCGCGGTGAATTTCTTTCTGCTGTAAAATCGATCTAACCGATCCTTCTCAACTCACTCGTTGACTCGTCACGATTAGTCTGAAGTTAGCGAACTGTCGGTTTCTGATGTGTTGCAGATTTGCAACAAACCGTTCTTAAAGACAACATTCAGCGATGAACTCTCTTTGAATTGCTGATGTCTTCTGATTTTGCACTTCTTGCCACTATTTGGCTGATAGTCTTTCCTGATTAGGAAGAAACAGTAGAATAGGCAAACAAGCTAGTTAACTGTCAGACTCAGGGGACATATATGGACTTACGTCGAATCATCATTCCGATCCTGGCGATCGGGATGTTTTTAGGAAACGCTCATACCGAGGCTCAAGATAAGTCCAAGTATGACCAACTGATTGAGAAAAAGAAGAAATTATCCGGCATGTGGACGGTTTACCACAACGACCAGCAACTGCTTGTTGAACTTTCTCCAACCGCACTGAAGCAGGAGTATTTTGTACTCCCATCGATTTCTAAGGGAATTAGTCGTGGCGATGTTTTAGGCGGTATGTCCTGGGGCTTCGGGGATGATGTCATCCTTGCGTTCAAAGCAACGGAAGAAAAAATCTACATTACGCAGCGAAACGTCCGTTTCACAGCAAAGGCGAATTCGCCTGAAGCGAGTGCGATTAAACTTGCTTATCGAGACAGCATTCTGTTTGCACTACCTGTGCTGACGAAATCTCCATCTGGGGGAGTGCTGGTTGATATGACGCGCGTCTTCATGAATGACGATCAGAAAATTGGCCGAGCAATCGGTTCTGGTTTCCGGCTGATGACAGACCGCTCAACCTTCTCGAAGGTGAAGCAGTTCGCGAAGAACATGGAACTCGAAATCAACGCCGTCTTCGCGGGATCGAGTTCAATTGATACCGTTCCCAATTCAAGCGGCGTACAAGTTGGCGTTCACTTCAGCGTGAGCGTTCTCCCTCCTGTTGGATCGAATGGTTACAAACCTCGCGTCGCAGACGACCGCATTGGTTACTTCTTAACGGCGATCAAAGACTTCTCACATGATGACGATCCGGAACACTTTAAACGATACATCAATCGCTGGGATCTTCAGAAACTTGATTCATCAATCAAGCTCTCTCCTCCGAAGAAGCCAATTCGCTTCTACATGGAAAACACTGTTCCAGTTTACCTGCGACCAACGGTCGAAGCGGGGATCATGGAATGGAATAAAGCCTATGAAAAGTTAGGTTTTTCTGGAGCGATTCGTGTCGACTTACAACCGAATGATCCGAACTTCGACCCGGAAAGTATCGAGTACAACACATTCCGCTGGATCACTGCCGAAGCCGGATTCGCGATGGGACCATCCCGTGTTGATCCACGAACTGGTCAGATTCTAGACGCCGATATCATTTTCGATGCGAGTTTCCTCGACAGCTGGAATCATCGTTGGGAAATCTTCCGTCCGGAAGATGTCGATGCTCTCATGGGGTTTGCGGATCCAGTCTCAACGGGCGCTCATCAGCATGGTCCTCTTTGTGCTCTCGGTCACGAGATGCAGCGTCAATCGGCGTACGCCTCAGCAGTCTTCTTCGCCAATGGAGCGGTCAACACCGACCAGCTGCCTGACGAATTCATTCATCAAGGACTCAAAGAAGTCGTCATGCACGAGGTCGGACACACTCTTGGATTGCGTCATAACTTCAAAGCGAGTGCCTGGAAGACGTTTGAGGAAATCACCGATCCGAATGCCGATATCAGCGAGCCGACTGTCGCCAGCGTAATGGACTACTCACCTGCAAATGTCGTTGTCGACAAAGAAAAGCAGGGGATCTACTACTCACAGACTATCGGACCATACGATTACTGGGCAATCGAGTATGGCTACAAGCCCATCAGCAGTAAAGAATCTGAAGAGTTGAAGAAAATCGCTTCTCGTGCTGGTGAGCCCGCACTGGAATACGGGACAGACGAAGACACGCGTAGCGTCGATCCTGATCCGACTTCCAATCGTTTCGACTTAGGCAAAGATCCGCTGCATTACGTCCGCCGACAAATGGAGCAATCGATGGAACTGTTGCCTAAAGTTGTTGACCACACTGTCGATGATGGTGAAGGTTACCAGCGAGCACGGCAAGCGTTTGGTCTGCTCTTCGGTGAGTACTGGCGATCAATCGCTTTCGCATCTCGCTTCCCCGGTGGAGTTTATGTGAACCGTGATCACAAGGGAGACAAAGACGCTCAACCTCCGTTCGAAATTGTCTCGGCCGAGAAGCAACGTGAAGCGATGAAACTGATCGCCGAGTCTGCATTTGATCCGCCAACAATCGATGGCAAGCAACTGAACTATCTTGCAGCATCACGCTGGCGTCACTGGGGCGTTGATGACGTCACCCGACTTGATTACCCAATTCATGACTTGATGCTTAGCCTGCAAGATCGTGTTCTGAGCAGTGTTTTGAGTTCACTCACTCTGGAACGAATTCTGGATAACGAATTCAAGACAGATGAAGAGGATGCCTACACATTGGCGGAACATATGTCGTCGATTGTAGACAGCTTATTCTCAGAGCTGAAACAGAATAACGAAGCGAAGTACACCAATCGTGAACCTCTCATTTCGAGCTTCCGACGAAACTTGCAACGGCAAGCTCTCAAGCGACTGGGAAGTATCGTCTCCCACGGTTCAGGAGTTCCTTCAGATGCTAGAAACTTGACGAGAATGCACCTGAATGAAGTGAAGAAGAACGGCACGCTCCTTTTGAAGAGCAAAAAAGTAACGCTAGACGATTACTCAAAAGCTCACATTCTGGAGTCAATCTCTGTGATTGACACGATTCTCAACGCAGAATTGAGCTTACCAATCGTTTATTAAACATCGATAAAGTCTTCTCAAAAAGTCGGAGTCAGTGCCTTACTGATTCCGACTTTTTTAATGGTTAACAACAATCTCTGGCATTCAGACGGAAATTGAATACCAGCACGACGCGCAAGCGAGTGGATGAACGCACAATAATCCACTTGCTTGCGCTGCGAGCTTGTATGGTAGGACACTTCTGGCATGTTGCCTTAGTGTTTCAGTTTTTCATAGCATCATCTTGCGACTTCGCTCGGCTGAAACTCTCTGGTATGAATTCAATGGAAATGGTTCCTCTCTCAATCCCCCATTCTCTTTGCCACTCCACCCAACCTCAAATGCTTACATCAATTCCAGCAATCTGATAGAGCACGAATAAAGCCAGTAACGCGACGAAGAAGGTTGAGACTCCGAGCATAAAACTTCCCACTGAAATTCCACTCACCGCCGAGATCAAGATGGCTCCCCCGATCAATGATATCAGCGTGAGCCGTTTGACACGCTGATCGACTTCATTGTTCTCGATTTCGACAGATGACAGTTCAGGGAAATGCTTTGCCGCTTCTCCACCCACGGTCGATAGCTGCAGCGTTCCACACTGCTCACACTCTTTGGCAGCGGTCGGAATAGGAGTCGCACAATTCTGACAAGAACGCATTGTTGAACCTACTACGAAAGGGTTGAAGATATCTCTATTGTGCCGATATTAGATGAATGGGTCAAACGTAATGTTTTGCATTGTCAATAGTTCCCACAACATTCGACATCTGTCGATTGTTGTCAGTTATTGATAGGCTTCGTATGCGATGCAAATAGTCTGGTTGGCTCCGAGGATTGGTCACTGACTTGAGTGATCCACAGCAGCATCTCTCGGAACCGGAATGGTTTCAAAATTCGCAGTACTAACGTGATGCCGACGAACAGTTAGTGTCACCTCAGATCCATTCTTTAAACCTTACAACTCCTCCAAACTGCAACATTCTACCAATTAGTAATGTTCAATCGGTGATCAATTCGGTTCTGAGGAATCCTTTCATCTGCGATCAATTTAAGGGATACATTAACTTATAGAGAGTTACGGAGTTCGATTTGACTGTTCAGAGAAGGGCTTTCGCTTCCTTCTTTGAACCGTCTCGGTGTACTGAAACCGAGATTGACTCTTGCTACAATTCAATCATGATCTACTCTGGAGTCCCAGATGTCTTCGCAAATTCTTGATGCAGCTCAAGAGACTATGAATAACTCAGAAACATTCCATGTCGACGCCCCTGAATTCTCACAAGAATGGTACAACACCCTACGTGGTATCATGGGCGAGGCAGCTTGTCGACAACTGGGGATCTATGCGATTCCAGAAGATTTCGTTTTGTCGGTGGTCATTCCTGTCTACAACGAACGGAACACGTTGCCGGCATTGCTAGACAAGGTTCGCGAAGTTCCTATTCGCAAAGAGATCGTTTTGATCGACGATTGCAGCAGTGACGGAACAAGAGATCTTTTGCAGGAGTATGGAGAACGAGATTGGAACGATCCGAACAATAAAATCTCAGTTCACTTCCATGATGTAAACAAAGGAAAAGGCGCAGCGATCACCACTGGATTCTCAAAAACCACTGGAGATGCCGTCATTATCCAAGACGCTGACCTTGAATATACCCCCTCCGAAATCCCGCGACTGCTGCAACCGATTGTGGAAGGTCGAGCTGATGTTGTTTATGGAAGCCGGTTCCTCGGCGACCAACCGCACCGTGTGCTTTACTTTTGGCACTATGCCGGGAACAAGTTCCTGACGATGCTTTCGAACTGTTTCACAAACCTCAATCTGACAGACATGGAGACCTGCTACAAACTCTTCAATAAAGAAGTCATTCATAAACTTCATCCAACGCTGCAACAGCAACGCTTCGGGATTGAACCAGAAATGACTGCCAAAGTTGCCAAGATGCGTTGCCGCATCTTTGAAATGTCCATCAGCTACAACGGTCGCACCTACGATCAGGGAAAGAAGATCGGTGTCCGCGATGGTTTCAAAGCGTTGTATTGCATCGTGCGTTACGGGCTATTTAATTGAGAAGTCTTTGACCGTTTAGCTGCCTACTTCATCGTGGGTGAACCAATGTGCGTTCGAAGAATGAATTTTCCACCACGGGATCTGTTCCACTTTTCGAGCTAGTGTGGACATCGTTGCAATGTCTTCATGACCCCGAATCTTTTTGCTTCGCGATGAGCGATTTTCGTATCTCTATCCCGATGTTTGGATCGATCATCGGAGCGGTTGCGAGTTGAACCGAACTTGCTCCGGCATTCAAGTATTGCTGGACATGATCCGCTGATTCGATTCCCCCGACGCCAATCACGTCGAGGTTGAGATTCTGCTTTTCGATAATGCTCCGGCACTGCGCTACCTGTTGAATCGAAGCGTCACGAGTGGCTCGACCGCAGATGCCGCGTTGTTGTCCATCAAACAAAATACTCCCATCGCTCTCAGTCACCTGCGAAGCGACACTATTCGTGGTTACGATTGCATTCACAACTTTATCAAGTCGACAAAGTAGCTCTACCAAGATCGCGACATCTTGCAGATGACCAATCTTCACTAATAAGGGAGAAGTTGAATCGACTGTACGACGAACAGTCTTAGCTACCAATTCGGCTTCCTCAGGACTTTGAAAGAGTTGGCCATCTTCGCTGCATACATTGGGACATGAGAAATTCATCTCCACGCAATCAGCTTTCGATTCGAACGCCTTCTTGGCACAGACCGCATAATCATTCGCGAGTTCTTCAATTCCCCAACCTGGCTGCATCGTGCCAACAACAGAAACTATTAGAATTTGACCAGCAGACAACTTCTCCTTTGTCTGGCGAACATCTTCCATCCAGAATTCCGGTGCTTTCGATGGCATTCCAAACGAGACAGCCCAGCTACCTTGCCATTCATCAGAAGCTGAAACGTGATCTTCATCTCCGGACATCATGTCGGCATGAACGGGTAATAAATTCGGCAATTCATAACACTCGCGAGGTCGACTTCTCACAGTTTTGTAAGTCAGGACATCAAACTCTAAGCTGGCGTAATACCTCACCCAGTTGCCATTCAGCAACGGACCGGCAGCGATTCCAAGCGGCGAATTGATCGGAAGACCGCAATAGGTCCATAAACCTTCTCTAGTCGGAATATCGACCTGGGGCGATTCTGTGGGAGCGTTTTCGAAATTCCATTCGTAGCTTTTCAGGCGGTCGTAGCGAGGCGAATCGTTCAAGCCTTGGGGCATATTAACCTCGCTCTCTTTTAAGGAGTTCTTCAACTTCCGACATCCCCAGCAGTTTGGCAACGAACCAATAGCTGAAGGCTCCGGCTATCAGTGGCAGCATCAATTCGAGAAAGCGTGAAGCCATCGTGTCGCCGAAATCCAGAGTGCTTAGAACTGTCAGGCAGGCTACAACCATAGTCGCCGTCGCAATGAGAGTTTGAATGAGCGTTCGCCTGATTTCATCCCAATGGAGAGAACCAATCTGCTGATTGATCTTCCAAGTGGTCAGAGTCAATTGTGTCGCCGCTGCCAGAACACTTCCCAGAGCTAAGCCGACTCCTTTGAGCGGAATGACAAGCGCGATGTTCATGATCAAATTAAAAACAAGGGCGATGACTCCCAACCGCATGGGAGTCATGCGATCTCCGGTAGCGTAGAAGGCGCGGTTGAGAACCGTCAGTCCGATATATGCCCAGACTCCGCATCCATATGTAGCAATCATGTTCGCAGTGAGCATGGAATCTTCCTGAGTAAATTCACCGTGGCGAAATAACAAGTTGGTTAGCGGCGAAGCAAGCAGGAATAAGCCGGCACTTGCAGGCAACGCGATGGCAATCGTCAATCGTAACCCTTTAGACAGGTCCTTCCGCAATGCAGCGATCTCTCCTGATTGTGCATGTTGAGTCAGCAATGGGAAAAGGACAGTTCCCAGAGCGATTCCAAAAACACCTAAGGGGAATTGATACATTCGCTGCCCGATGTAGAGTCCCGTCGCTGTGCCTGCTGAGAGAAAACCTTCAATCCCCAAGCTCGCGGATGGAGCAACGCCTCCTCCTTCTGGAACTGCAAGCCCCCACGCCATAATACTATCCAGAATGACATTGACTTGAATGACTGCCAGACCCGCAACAACTGGAAGCATTGTCAGTATCACTTCGCTGACTTTCGCCCAGCCAGTTCTCCAGTTTCTGCTCAGCCCCATCTTCATTCTATGTAACATATAAAACGGGAGCAGACATTGAAAAACACCAGCGACTGTAATTGTTATCGCAACAATTCTGATTCGTAAGTTCTCATCTTGAGTGACCATGAATGCAATTAGAACACCCGTCAACCAAATAACATTGAGCACCACAGGTACCAACGCCGGCCAAAGAAATACTTTCAGCGCATGGAGCGCAGCGGAGATTAAAGCTGCACAACAAATAAAGATCATGTATGGCAACATGATTGCAAGTAGTTGCAACATTAAGGTGAATGATTCACTGAGTTCAAATGAGAATAAAGCCCAGGCGATCATCGCTTCACTGAGGATTACGATGAGAGAAAGAAACGACGCCAAAGCGATCGCAACAGATGTTAAAGTCGCACGCGCAGCGGCTGAACTGCGTTCAGTTTGCTCCCGTATGAACACTGGCAGAAAAGCAGTTGTGAGTGCCCCTTCGCCGAACAGTTGCCGTGTTAAGTTTGGTAAGCGAAACGCAACGATAAAAACATCCAGCGTGGTCCCCGCCCCGAACAGGGTTGCCATAGAGATATCACGAGCGAGCCCTAGCAAGCGACTTAAGAGAGTTGCCAAGCCGACAGTCCGTAAGTTTCTGACAAGACCATTCTTTGTCTCTTGAACAGGAGCTTCAAGTGTTAATTCCTGCTCCTCGGATGGCATGTTTCACTCCGGCATTGATACTTTGTTTCGATTCAGAAACACGTTATCGAATTCTGCATCGATCGCCTACTCTAAGTGGCTCAGGGGAAGTCCTCAATCTTGCTGAAATTGGATCAAAAAATTCCAACGTATTCCAGCGAGCGAAGCGAGGCGATAGTCCCTTCTCCCCATCATCGACGGATATTGTCTCACAGGACATTGCTATTGTGAGAAGGTTAGGATGAGGGGCATCTCTGATCGTTTCCTATTGCACAATCTTTTCAGGTAGACACTTATTGAATGATTCATGTTCACTTCCAGAATTGATATCCTTTTGGAAAATCAAAAGAGTTGTGAGCATCAACACGGGAGAACTATATATGGCGACACTGGGCGTTTTTGTGAAAGAGCCTCTACCGGGGAAAGTCAAAACTCGACTTGGCAAACAGATTGGTGAAGAGCTCTCAGCTCAGCTCTATGAAGCCTTCTTGGCAGACTTTACCGAGACGGTCAATTCGCTTTCGAAGATTGAATCGGTCTTCGCATACGCTCCTTCAACGCCAAATGCCCAACAATACTTTCAAAACTTGTCAAATGGGAATCAAGTATTATGGCAACAACCGGAAACCGATCTGGGGAGTCGTATGGGGCAATTCTTCAAGCATTATCTCACTCCAGGAAATCCGGTGGTGATTGTCGGCTCCGACAGTCCAACACTGCCTGCAAGACTTGTTGAAGAAGCATTCGAACTTCTGAAAGAGAATGATGTCGTAATCGGACCAGCAGTAGATGGCGGATACTATTTAGTTGGGCAGTCGAAGCCTGTTTCTGAGATGTTCGAAGGAATCAATTGGAGCGAACCCAATGTCTTGCAACAAACGATAGAGCGACTCAGAGAGACTAAGTCCTCAGTCGGGTTACTCACCCCCTGGTACGATATCGACAGCTTGGAAGATGTAATGTTCCTGCGAGGCCATCTCAACGCGTTGGAACTTTCGGGAACTGAGGTAGAACAATTGCTCCATACCAAGAAAGTGTTAGAGATTATTTTCTCGCAGGAAGCAAGGTAGGCTGGGACAGTCACCGCTTGTGCAACAAACAGCAGTTGTATGTTCCATCACTTGCTTCTGAGGTCCATTGGTTCTCCGTTCCAGTATTTGTGATCGTTTCGAGGGAAAATGGCTTGACGTCCGGTACCGAATTCATCGCCATCTATAGCATAACCTGGACCAAAACCTTCTGGCAAAAGGACATCGAGCCAACTGCAACCGGGAAGCATTAACTGAATAGTAAGTAAGCAAATAATCAATCCGGGACGCTTCATTTTATCAATCTCTAATGAACCCACGAAAGAAACGATACTGATAAAGACCGCTTTAATCTATTTCGGAAATCGGCAAGGAAATCTTGAAATATAATTCAATGGAATCGAATTTAACATTGATTTATGAGTTCTTCGAGACAACTTAGCCAGGATGGGTTGGGTTAGCCTTCTGCGTAACTCAGTATTGCTTTGATTGTCGAGCTTACAATTCTGCCACTACTCAAATGATCACCACTTGAATCAATGGGGCATGACTATGTCCCTAAATGTCAATTATGTGTCAATGAGTGTCAGGACTAACATATAATCGCTTGACTTATATGTCAGTTGTATTAAAAATGACATATAATTGACACATGAAGTTTACGAGAATGACATGCGAAGACCTAAAATACCACCCACCTTGCAAAAATGTATTTCGCAACTAACTGAACAAGACTTACTTGATCGAAGCAGCAATGATGATGTTGTCAGCTTTCTCCGACGCACGAATGACAAATACCTACATTGGGACAAATTCCGACACCATCCAATGCCGGAAGGGATGTCCCCAATTGCGGCATGGGGACTCGTTGCTCTCTCACGAGTGCCTCACATGCGAAAGATACCGATTGCTTTCTACGATTCCGAGACTGAACTTTCATACTGGACACCGCCACAGCACCAAGAGTGGCTACACCAGATTGACCAGCAGGCTGGAGGATCGATAAGTACGTCCTCGCCGTTCGGTGTCGCTGATGACGACGAAAAATACCTGTTCAATTCATTGATGGAAGAAGCCATTGCTTCCAGCCAACTTGAAGGAGCAACAACAACCCGCGAGGTGGCAAAAAAATTTTTGCAGACAAACCGCAAGCCCAAAGATCGTTCGCAAAGAATGATCTTGAATAATTACTTGGCGATTCAAGAAATAAGAGAACTGAAAAAAGAAAAACTCACTCCAGAGCTTCTTTGTCACATACAAGGGATTATCACGAAGTCGACATTGTCTGATGAATCGCATGAAGGACGCTTTAGACAACCGGGCGACGACAAGATTGTGGTTGAAGAACGGATGACAGGAGAAGTTCTACACGAACCTCCAGACCATTTTAGCGTCGAGTGGAGAGTCGAAGAAATCTGCGATTTCGCAAACGAAAAGTCAAAGCCGTTTATTCATCCTGTCGTGAAAGCAATTGCACTGCACTTTGCAATTGGATTTGTCCACCCTTTCATTGACGGAAATGGCAGGACTGCGAGGGCGATTTTCTACTGGTATATGCTAAAACAAGGTTATTGGATTTTTGAGTTCTTACCGATTTCCAGAATCTTTCTGGATGGTCCAATCAAATATGCCCGCGCTTACCTTTACACAGAAACCGATGACGCTGACCTAACTTATTTTTGCCACTATCACATGCACGTCATCCTGAGAGCAATTACAGAGCTCCATGAGTATATTGCCAAGCAACAAGAAGAGCTCAAAGAGGCTGTAGATATTGTTGCCGGATATTCCAGTGAACTCAATCACAGGCAGACCGATCTGATTTATGATGCTATTAAGCACAAAGGGAATGTCTACACAATTGCTCAGCACGCCGGAAGTCACAACGTTACAAAGGCGACTGCTAGGTCTGATCTTTTCGATCTGGAAGCGAAGGGATTTTTGACCAAACACAAGCATAGTCGCGAATGGTGGTTCACGCCAACAGAAAAGTTGCCTTCTTAATCAAGCAGCGACGGCAAAGGAAGTATGGAGGACTGAAAAGAGAGCCAAACATGAGCATCTAAACTGATGTGACCTGTAAAGCAATGCGGTCCGTAAAAACCATCGTTCGTGTGTTCTGCTATATTGCTTGGACGTAAGAAGCAATCACTCAGCCGGGGGCTCGATGTCGACGTCTTGCCATTTCATGGCTTGTAGCATTGGTTCGATGCGGAGGACGACGACACCGTCTTGGAAGAGGCGAACGGTGCCTGTTGATTCGGAGACAGCGATGGCGATGGCGTTTGTGCCTTTAGAGATCGCTGCGGCTGCCCAGTGGCGTGAACCGAGACCCTTCGAGAGAGTCAATTCTTCTGCCGGTGCATCGAGAATTCTTCCAGATCCCATTACACATCCGTCAGAGGAAATGATAAACGCTCCATCGATTTGAGCGATCTCTTTGATGCTCTCGCGGACACGTGGGCTGGTGATCATCTTCTCTTTTTTGGCGTAGCCTCGGAAGGGATCGTGAATCCCTTCATGTGACATGTCCAAGACTTTGCGGTGATTTCCGACTACAAAAATTGTGCCGACTTTCTTGGCTTCGCGACCTTCTCGACCGATTTCGACCGCGAGGTCAACAACCTTCCGAAGCGTCAACAGCGGAACTTGCGTCTCTAATCGCTGAAGGTCTCGCGTTGTTAGTCTTGCCAGATGTTCGCTGAGATTGATGACACTGAGGGTATCCAGGTTCTCCCGTTCGAAACCGGAATAGATCGCGACAACCCGGTCTCCGGTCTGAACCAAATCGTCAGCGATCGCTTCCAACAGTGCCTGACTCAGTTGAACCTGTCGGGTTTGTGGTTCCTGGTTCAGCGGAACCAAAGTGACTCCATCTTCGCGAATCGCCTCCTGCACATCTGGAAGATGCGAGGCAACAATTAGCGGAATCCCCCTCAATAATTTTTTAACTTCGGTGAAATCAAACTCGACTTCAGCTAATAGAATCGCTGCCTTGCACTCCGCCTCGTTCGAAACTCTTCGCGCAGCTTTCAATAAGCTTTCCAGTGACTGCGGAAGGTCTACACGAGGCATACTTCGATACCTTGGGGTTAGTACGGATGCATTGCCGTCTCAGATGGAGGGCAATTCATCCATGGAGGCATAAGTGGGGGGAAGCCTATGCAGTGTAGATGAAAATTCAAATGCGTCAAACGAGCAAATGTTCGCACGGCATCGACTTCATTCGATCATTTCTCATATCTTCAGGTCTAAGGCATTCGCGACTTTACGGCAGAGTGTCATCGCTTTTTCGAATGCTTCAGGTGTCAGAGATTGTGCTCCGTCGCTGGCGGCGTTTTTAGGATCGGGGTGAACTTCGATGATCAACCCATCGGCACCAGCTGCAATTGCGGCTGTACACATTGGCGTTACTAACGATGCGACTCCCGTTCCGTGACTTGGATCAATTACGATCGGCAGGTGGGTTCTCTCTTTCAGGTAAGGAACAGAGGCAAGCGGAAGCGTGAAGCGAGTGTGCGTCTCGAATGTACGAACACCACGTTCGCAAAGAGCGACTTCCTGATTTCCTTGGTCGAGGATGTACTCCGCTGCCAAGAGGAATTCATCCATGGTGGCAGAGGCTCCACGCTTGAGGAGAACTGGTTTGCGAACTTCTCCGACCGCTTGCAGAAGATGGTAGTTCTGCATGTTTCGGGCACCGATCTGAAGTACATCAGTGTAAGAGGAGACAAGCTCGACATG
>JABJMI010000009.1 GCA_018659505.1 Planctomicrobium sp. | reverse complement strand
TGGAACCGTGGAACCAGCCGTCATTTGTTAAATTCACCAGCAAGTCAACGGGTTTGCCTCCTCCTTTTGTGGCGGATGCGACCATCTTTCTCACAAGGTGTGGAACAGTATCTTCGAAGCAGATGAATGGGAGCATTTTCCAGTCTTTGTATTCAAAGACATGGACCGATTCACCGGCATCGATCCCGAAGTCTCCACGAAACGGTGTGAGACTTTGAATGAAAGGGAGTTCTTTTTGTAATGGAATATATTCCCCAAACGGAACACGATGAATCTTATCGTAACGATCTTCTACGCCACCTTTGGGGGTCACAAAAGATGCGGAGTTATAGAGATAAGAATCATCTTTCTTCGCTTCATAGATATTTGTGCCGATGATCAACGCTGCATCGCTTTTCTCTGCAATTTCAGTCAGCGTCTCTTGTGAACGTGTTGCTTTCCAGTCTTCTGCTCGAATCATCGGGTGCAGAGCATCCAGTGATTCGTCATCAATTGTCTTGTCGTATTCCATGAGCGGGAACCGAAACATTGCTTCCGGCCAGATAATGAGATTAGGTTGATGAGGAATTGTTTGACCAGTTAAAGCGTGGTGCATTTGATAAATATCGCCCCAGTCGTCTCGATCTGATTTCAGGGAGGCGGTGAAGTTCCCTTGTATCAACCCGACTCGCGGACCAACCTGGAATTCACTCTGATTACGACGAAAGTATCCATATCCTAAGGCGATTAGAATGACAGACGAAGAAATTGCGACACCCATTAGACGCGGTTTGAGTAGTTTGACAGAGTCTTCTTCCTTGCGTTCGTCGGTCCATTCAAGTTTCAAACGATTGATCCAGTTTTGTGGAATCGCTTGAGCGAGCGCAGCGTTCGCCATGACGATGATGAAGCTGACACCGTATACCCCAGTGATATCGCTGATCTGGATAATTTCGATCCAGTTGTGCTGAGTGTGTCCCAGGTAGTACCACGAAAAACCTGTGAAGAGATAAGCTCGTAGGTATTCCATACCAACCCAGAAGATAGGGGCAGCTACATAAACTGGCACTTTGAATCGATGTGTCGTTTGACGAGTTAATAGTATAAACAGCGGCCAATAACAGGCGAGGTATGCAGACAACGCAACCAGGGCGATATACATTGACGGATCACCCAATCGCATCCATTGCAAGGTCACGAGCCAGAACAGAAACCCGACAAGATAGAGAGTGCGGTACATCCAGTGAGTTCGCAGCTCAATCCTTGTTAGTAACAACATCGGAACTAAACAGATCCACGCGAGTGGTCCGACGTCGACGGGCGTAAAGGAAAGCCACGTTAAGATCGCTGTCAGTAGAGCAAGCAATAAAGTAGCCCTACCCCCCGGACGTGTGCGACGCCCTTTCGAGATGATCTTCTCGATCCGCTTTTCTGAAGTCTGTTCGGCAGCGGATTCTGAATTGGTCATGTCATCCATGGCATGAACTTTCTTGGGTGATCTGGATGTCACCGAGTGAATAAAAATTAACGATTGCGTATTTCGTCAAAGTTTAGGATTCAGACGACTTCCGGACCAGACCAGAACCTGAACCGACTCGCCAGCTGTAAAGATTCTCTCACCAGCAGGAAAACTAGCACTGCAATTCGCCTGAGCCGTTGAACGGATATCTGAGGAACCTTTCCATCCGGTGGGGGTGACAACAACCTTTCCGTTCTCGATTTCTGCATAAGATGGAAACCAGACTTCACGATCACCGCGTTGCGAGAAGTCTTTTTGCAGTGTCGCTTCAATCAGTGGAGGGAAGGGATTTTCCTCGCCTTGAAACTTTCTCAGTGCAGTCTTCACAAACAATTCAAAGCAGATCATGCTACTGATCGGATTGCCGGGCAGTCCAAACACATAGCATGAAGACTGCGATTCAGAAGAAGATCGCTTTCCGAACCAGATCGGTTTGCCCGGTTTCATGGCGACCTTATGGAAGATTTGCTGCACTCCCGCAGCTGCGAGCTCTGAAGGGACAAGGTCCAGTTTGCCCATCGAGACACCTCCCGACAAACAGAGAAAATCGCATTGAAGTCCTCCTTCGATCTTTGCTCTTAAGTCTTCTCTTTGATCTTTTGCAATGGGTAAGACAATCGGCGTCGCCCCTGTCGCTGCAACTTGGGCAGCGAGCATCGTTGCGTTTGAGTTTCGAATTTGTCCGGGACCGGGAGTTTCATTGATCTCGACCAGCTCATCACCAGTCGCCAAAATCGCAACTGTCGGTGGTTGGCGAACTGGTATAGAAGCTCGTCCCAGTTCAGCCAGCAAAGCAATTTCTTGTGGTCGTATTCGCTGACCGCTGGAGAGGACTTGTTCACCTTGTCTTACATTCTTCCCGCAATCAAGAATGTTTGTCCCCTGTGGAATGATACGCTCAATGTGCAACGAAACTTTCACTTCTGAAAGAAGCTTTGACTGTTCAACCGGGATGACAGCATCGGCTCCATTTGGAATAGGAGCGCCCGTCATGATGCGTACTGTGGTCCCGGATTCAACTTTCAATTCCGACTGCTGACCTGCGGTGAGTTCGCCGATGATCGTTAATTCTATGTCTCGCGAAGAACTCTCGTTCAATTGCAAATCCGAGGCACAAACGGCGTAGCCATCCATCATCGATTTATCAAACGGAGGCGAGTCTTCATCGCTGATGACATCCTCTGCCAGCAAGCAACCAAGAGAGTCGCTCAATGGGAGCATGGATGGCTTTGTTGGAGCAACGGTCTCGATGATCTGCTTCAGCGCATCCGAAACATTTAGCATTTCCTAAATCCTTGCGGGGTCGAGGGTCAAGAGATTGAGGGTGCGAGGGTGAAACGAAACATTCACATGCCCAGTCGCTTACCAGTCGGATCGATGAGCCATAACCAGTCGTCGAATAGAAATTCGAAGCGAATTGCGAGCAGTGCGATGCGTCCCATGACTGTGTAACCAAATGCCGCTCCGAAGGTCACCATGAGCACCCAAACTCCAACACGAGAGACTTGACCCACAACGCCGGTGTGCTCGATGGAGAAGAAGAAATAAACAATTGCAGAAAGAACCGAAACGATCAGCAAAATATTTTGAACACTCTGCCAGAACGGGGAAACAGTCGCTGCTGCTCCAGCGACCTCGACCGCTTCAGGTGAAATGATCACCGGTTTGATAGTGCTTCTGATTTGGCTGAGGAAGTCGGCTTGCAGAAATCCGACGAGACGGATCCCCGCTGTCGAACCGATAATAAATGCCAAAGGCCAGCGGGCGACCCATGCTCCGCGGGGAGAGAGTCTCCATAACAACATGCCGCCCAAGACGAGCGGAATCAAGAACATCCACCAGTTTTCGTCGCGAACTGTTGAAATTCCCGGCACTGCCCAGGATTGAATCCAGCTGGGCCATATTTTCCCCAACAGGTTTGGAATGAGAACCGTCCAGAAAGCGATCACCATCCAGTACGCTGCCGAGACTCCAACGAAAACAGCTTCCGAGAATTTATAGAAAGGATTGTCTCGATAGAGAAATGAAAACACACACAGCGTCAAAAATGCTGCGACCCAAACACCGATTGATCGGAGCGGACTGTAAACCGCTGTCCCGACCATATAGTCGTTATGAGTCGCGTTAATGAATTGCCCTTCTGATTCTGTCACGTAAGCCGATCCCGCGCCGATGAAGATTGCTCGATACAATAACCAACAGGCAAAGACCAATCCGATTACCGCCCAGACTTTGGAAAAGTCTCGTTGAGGAGCCGGGATTGGTGCAGTTTCGTTCAAAGGGATGCTCAAATTTCATGTACAGAATCAATGTGATGCCGGACACTTTAAGTGTCCGGCAAAACGTGTGTGGCTAAACTTTACATTAAACCGAATGACTTCTTCAACACGCTGTGATCGGTTCCTCCGAAATGAAACGCACTTCCCGTGGTGACATTGTGAAACACAATTTCTGCGGGACTGAATAAATGCGGATCGATTTTGTAGAAATCTCTCCCGGCTTCTTCGAATATCTCCAGGAATGGCTTTCCATAGGCGTCAGATGCAGAGGACGGAACCTGCGGTCCGAGTTCACGGATCGCATCATCATCTCCGTTGACCCACAGCGTCACTTGTCCCCCATAGAGGATGGCGTCATTCGTTCTGCCGATGCCAGTTAGATCATCTTTCGCGACCGGAGATATCGGTGCTGAACCACATGCTGATTCGATTCTGCCAACATCAAAACCGAGCTCAAACAACTTATGCAGCGAGGTTTCAACACTACGAGCGACCACTTGCAGATTCCCAGCGATACTCGCAGTTGGAGCGACTAAGAGTGCCACCTGATCAGCTTCGACTCCGCAGGTCTCAGCGATTTCTTCAACAACATCCGCTGTTGGAATTTGACCACTCTCTAAAACTCCGACCACTCCAAAGGCATCTTCTGAGTAACCAAGTTTTTCAAAGAGGTCTTCTTTGTTCGCTGCCGCGCGCATAGGACCACTTCCCATCGCGAAGTACTTCCCGACAGAAATTTGCCACCCAGCGTACTGGCTCAACAGGCAAGCTTCGAGTGGGTCGTCAGTCTGCACAAAGAGATGTGGCCATCCGATTCCCCCAACGCTTCCCGGCACGATTGAAAAGTCCGCCAGTCCAGCAGTACAGACCTCAGCGAGTGCCAGTCCCGCAGCCAGAGATCCTGGAGCATTGACTCCGAAATCGAGAACGATCCCCGGTCCATCATAGTCAGCGGCTTCAATGCGAAGTTCGTCGAGGCTGTTTAGTATCTGGTTGACTAAATCGAACCCAGAGTCATTCAGGATTGGATCGTTAGCATCCAGGTCAATATCGTCGTCATTCATAAAAGGGATTGTTTCTTGCTTATTAAATTTTGAACTTGTGAACCGAGTGTGAGAAGTCTGTCTCTTTAAAATTGTTGAACAGGAGGAAACAGAGAGAACTGAGGCTTCATTCTCCGTTCTCTCTTTGACTTCTAATCACTCTAGTCCCAGTGTTCGATGGAGTGTTTATTGCATCTCACTTTACAAAAGTAACTTACGAAAAAATATAACCTGATTCGTTTTGAAACTGGTTTTGCCGATAATGTTTTGTTCCGATGGAATTCGAAGCAATCACAAACTCAAATACACCATATGTAAGGAGCTATTGAGAGTGATGACATTTACTCAGCTGACTTACAAGGAAAGCCTTCGCAAGTTCCTGAACAACTCATCGACCTGACTGAATTGTGAGTCGCGCGGGCTTCGCAGCGATCTTGAGACTGGGAATGGTGATGCATCCTGTGGTGTCTGCCTGAACTTGTCCCTGGGCAGTGCCGAATGTCCAGTTCACAGTTGCTCCCGGAGATACTTTCAGCTTCTGTAGTCGGCGGAGACTGATATCGGCGGTCGCTGCGCTCGGGATCGTGAATGTTGTTTTGAGTTCCTCGGAGTTGACGAGACCAATTTCCATCTCAAGCAAGCTTTCCGTCTCACGAACATTCTTCCATCGGAAAAACGCGTTGATCTGACCAGAGTCGCTACTGTCGGTCTGATCAGGCCACGGCAGTTCATCATTTGACGAGGCGTTAGTGAAGACCGGATAGACTTCGTTTTTGCGAATGCTCAACCAGTCGAACGAATTGATCAAATCATTCACCTTTAAGATGTTCGCATGATTATTGGCATGCCCAAATGGACCCCAATACATGAACAGTGGATACTTACGATCATTCATAGTCTTGGCAAACTTTCCATGACCTTTGGACCAACCGTCATTCTGGGCAGAGTAGTCGATCACGATGGGTGGTTCGGGCAACTTGACGCCTGGAGGGAGTTCAACTGACGGGAAAGACATGCGGCTGGAGACATGTTCGACTCCCGCGGGAACATTGGCTTTAATAGCGGCAAACAGGTCGCCATGACGAATTCCCAGACCGAGTGTTCCACTGCCCCCCATTGAGTTCCCACAAAGGTAGACGCGGTTCTCGTCGATTCCGTAGTACTTGATCGCCCATTGAATCGTGTCGATTAACCGATTTTCGGTGGGGCTGATTTCACTTCCCTTGTACTTTTTGATCCCCCACCACCAGTCACCTTTGTTGGCTCGACAATCTAGATACAGGGCAAAAAATTCGGGCGGCGCGTGATAGATGTCGTGGTCCCCTTTGGTCTTCGTGCATTCCAGGCACGAGTGAACATCGTGTCCCGCGGAATGCAGGACCACATAGAGCGGTGCCTTTGCTCGCGGTTGAGTGGGGTGAAGCACAAGAAAGGTATCACGTTGTGGTGCCGCATAGCCCCACGAATCTTTGGTCCCATGCTGAAACGTGTCGAGTTTTCGTCCAGTGAATTTCGATTCCTTCTGTTTTTCAGGAACCCATTGCGCCGAATTTTTAGAATCAAGACTGGCTAACCATTTGAGCGACTGTGTCTGCCAGGCATCCCACATCGGACCTTTGTATCCGTTCAGTCCGTGACCACCCGAGGGGAGTTCGAGATACTCCGACCTGTTGTTGTGCTTCTGCAGCGAGGCATACAGCGATCGACTGTTTTTATGAAGAACGACTTTGTCATCGAGTGCATGGGTCAGAAACATCGGTGGAGTGTCTACCGTGACTTGCACTTCGTTAGAATAGAATGTCAACAACTCGGGCGAAGGATCTTTGCCGAGTAGATTCGCCTTCGTTCCGCCGTGCGTGGTCTCTCCCATTGTCACCACCGGGTAAACCAACATGGCGAAGTCGGGACGGCAACTGACACGAGCTATCGCATCCGTTGCGGAGGAATCACCGTCGTCAAAATGTGTAGCTGCAGTCGAGGCGAGATGTCCTCCAGCGGAGAAGCCGATGATCCCGATCTTCGCCGGATCAATGTTCCAACTTTTTGCGTTCACGCGGACTGTGCGGATGGCTCGTTGAGCATCCAGCAGCGGAACCGCATGTCGTCCCTTGGGAAGCCGATACTCAAGTACCACGCCGGTAATGCCCTGTTCATTCAGCCATTCCGCGATGCCGTGACCTTCTGGACCAACCACCAAACCGCCGTAACCACCCCCCGGACAGATAACAATTGCGGTTCCGTTTGGTTTAGCAGGCTGATGGACGGTGATGAACGCATTCGCTTCTGGTGAATCTTCCGTCGCCCCAATTCCGACCGGTGCGAGTCCTGTCCACAGGGGAGTTCGCTCCTTGGGTGCCTGAGCAAAGACCGTTGACGCTGTCAGAAACAGACTAAAAATGAGCAAGCGTTTCATGAGGTGATCCGAGTCTTATAATTGTGTGATGATCATTCAAGGAAAGTAAGAACGAGCCTAAGAAGACGACCGACCAGTCACCCAGCCACAGCAATCCATGCCTGAATCTGACGCCGTTGCAAAATCTGGTAACACTCTGGCTAACACTAGCCTTTTCCTACTTCCGAGTGATCCCCTCTTCCTGATGTTACCGCAGACGTTCTGCGGCATTTCTAATACCCCCGGCGGGATTCGAACCCACGACCTCAGGTTTAGGAAACCTGCGCTCTATCCGGCTGAGCTACGAGGGCAAAGTGTTTAATTGTAACTACTTACGTCATTCTTCATAACCCCCTAATAGTAGGGACGACACCCGACACG
>JABJMI010000010.1 GCA_018659505.1 Planctomicrobium sp. | reverse complement strand
CGTGTCGTACCGCAAGGACAAGCTCACGCAGCTTATGAAGAGCGCATTCACGACCAGCGGCGCGTTCACAGTCGTGATTGCGACCGTCTCGAAGTTCAAAACTAGATAAACAGAATTGCTCATGAAATTTTTCCTGACCACGCTGCTTCTTTTCAATTTGTCTTTTTCTGAGACATCTCTGCAAGCTGAAGATAATAAAGCTCCCAACATTGTCTGGATTTCTGCTGAAGACATTAGTGCTCACTTTGGATGTTATGGGGATCCACATGCGATCACTCCGTATATCGATCAATTAGCAACGGAAGGAACTCGTTATACGCATGCGTTTACGACCGCAGGTGTTTGTGCTCCTTGCCGAAGCGGAATTATTACGGGGATGTACCAAACAACACTTGGGACTCAGCACATGCGTGGGCAAGCGAAGCTTCCCAATTTCATCAAACCCTTTCCGGTCTATTTGCGTGAAGCTGGATTCTACTGCACAAATAATTCAAAGCAGGATTATCAGTTTAAACCACCGAAAGAAACATGGGATGCGTCAAGCAGCAAAGCCCATTGGCGAAACCGAACTGACAAGTCAAAACCATTTTTCTCCGTCTTTAATTTCACTGGATGCCGTGAGAGCGGGATTGCTTCGAAAAGTAAGTATGAATCTGTCACGAAAAATCTGACTCCAGAGCAACGTCAAGATCCCGACAAGCTAACAACCTTTCCTCCCTACTACCCGAATTCTGATGTTGCCCGAGAAGACTGGAAGCGAAACTACGAATTGATCACAGCGATGGATGCCTGGGCAGGTGATTTGATTCAACAATTAAAAGAAGATGGACTCTATGAGGAGACCATTATCTTCTTCTGGTCCGATCACGGAGTTGGTTTACCTCGTGCGAAACGATGGTTGTACGATTCCGGAACTCGCATTCCGCTTGTTGTTCGGATCCCTGAAAAATATCGAGCAGGCGATCAAGGGGAACCGGGAAGCGTTTCTGACCAGCTAATCAGTTCAATCGACTTCGGTCCAACAGTTTTGAATCTTGCGGATCTGAAAATCCCGAACCATGTTCAAGGTCAACCATTCTTGGGGGGAGATCTGCCTCAACCGAGGTCGTATATCTATGGGGCCAGAGATCGCATGGATGAGCGCTATGACATCATTCGCATGGTCCGCAACCACCGCTTTCAATACATCCGTAACTATGAACCGCTGAAAACGTATTACCAATACATGAACACTCCTGAAGGCGGAGCGACGATGGCGGTTCTCCGAAAACGGCATGTTGCTGGAAAACTCAATCCCATCGCAAATGCATATTTCGCACCGACTAAACCAGTTGAAGAACTCTATGATTGCGAAGCCGACCCACATGAAATCCATAATCTTGCAGAAGATCCTCACTACGTTGAAATTCTCACCGAACTAAGAAATGCTCACCTTGCCTGGGTGAAAGAGACACGCGACACCGGACTTGTCGCGGAACCGATCTTGGTCGAGCGCGAGAAGGAAATCGGAAATCGTTACGGCATTTTACGGGGTCAAAACGCCGATGCGGCAGCGGATCGTCTCGCTGATACGGCAGCATTGGCATCCTCTGGACCTGCCGCACTGCCTGAATTAGTTGAGGCACTCAGCCACGATGACTCAGCAGTCCGTTACTGGGGAGCGACAGGTCTAGGAAATATTGGTAAAGAGGCAATCTCAGCCAGCGAGAACTTGAAGAAAGCTTTGTTGGAAGATTCTTCAGCTGTCGTTCAGATCGCTTCAGCGAGAGCACTGTGCCGTATTGGACAACCTCAACCGGCACTGCCTGTATTGATCAAGCATCTAAGAAATGGAGAACAATGGGAACGCCTCCACGCTGCCATTGTTTTAGACGAAATCGACGAGCAAGCACAACCAGTCATCACTGAAATGCACCAGAACATGAAGCCCCGGAAGGATCTCTATGCCAACGGGAAATATGTAATTCGAGTCTTAAATCGTGCCCTGAATCAACTCGAAGGAACTGCTCTCCAAGTTCCTTGAATTCACTTATTCATTTCTTACTAAAACTGCAAAGATAGAATATATGTCAGAGTCTCTATGCCAGACATGTTCTTTTCGGAGGGAGATTCAATCACCGAAAGGATCAAACTTCATACTATGTATGAAAGCACACCAAGATAATTCTTTGAAAAAATATCCAATGCAACCAGTGATTGTTTGCTTGGAATATAAAATTCCCCAAGGTTAGTAGGCGCGGTTTTTCGGTGAAGTAACTTGCTCGAATTAAACAAGTCTTTGCTATTTCAGCGAAAAGAGCGGGCGGGTGATGTTATAGAGACCATCACTTAGTTGTGATTGTGAAGTTTCCCGAGGCTGATTTCTTCCTGTGCGACACTTGTCGTTCCTTTGAAAGAATCTGGATATCCAATTTGAAGTATTCGTAGATCTGGCAGCCCTCTCTTTCATTAAATGAGAACCAAGAATTCAAGCTGACCTTTTCCTCACGTTGAGAAGCAAAAAGCATAGGTTGTCCCTAGTCGCACTACGTGAATCTTAGGTTAGAAGAATCACCTTCAGCAGCCGGAATCAGCAGTGTTATGAGTGATACGACTTTCGAAATGTTTTCAATTGTATCTCAGCAACACACACAACCTGCTGAAACTCAGTAGCTACGGTCCGACCATGTTTAGTCGAAATATTTTCTAGCAGACCGGTAGCGCTGGTCTCTTACCAGTGGATGGACAGCTTCAATTAATTTTTTCTTCAAGTAAGCCAGCTCTGAAGCAATTCTACACAGGAACGCATCCACGAGACCTGAAAAAATAAAAGGAGCTAATAGAGCTGTCAGAAATCTTGATATCCTACAACTGCTCTATCGCTCCCGATTCACAAATAGTCTATTCCTGACTATTATTTTTTCTCAGGTGTCTTTTCTTTTGGGGCGTCAGGTTCTGGTTTCTTTTCTGGTTCCGGTTTTTTCTCTTCTTCTTTTT
>JABJMI010000011.1 GCA_018659505.1 Planctomicrobium sp. | reverse complement strand
TACGCCCGACTTCCGACCGAGAAACAGAAGCGTAACCGCTTATTCAACAAAGACTTCAGAAACTTTGTAGTACGAGAGAATTGCCCAGAAGAAACAGACACCGTAACCGGGAATGTTGGTCAAAAAGTAGATCGCTACTCATCTTTCTTAACTCACATGAACAAACAAGACAGTTGGTTTATGAGAAAGTAGACACCACCCCTTAAGAAGGGTGGTGTCGCAAGTGAGTTTGAGTCGCTAATCTAGGCTAGAATGGGCACTCTGATTCGGCTGGTTCCACGATTACAGGAAATTTCTGAAGAAGAACTGCGTTAGAATGCGGCGTTTTATGCAATATCGCCTTGAAGTGCGATTCGCCATCATCGTATTCCATTTCTATCGATGACTTTTCACTCAATACAGAGTAGCAGGTTTCGAATGCGATCGCCTTAAATTTTGATCGTGGAAATGACCATATCATTTTCCCAGATTCTGCTATTCTAGCCACTGCGACTGTCAGTTTGGTGGACTGATTCATATGTGCAAACCGACGCGCTACAACCATCCATGACACATTTGCGTCCTTAGCAAGCCTGTCTATCGAAACCGCATTAGCTGCAACTCCTTCTGCTAATCCAGACCTAGCTTTTGAAGCTGGAAGTAACATTTCTGATGCAAGGATGTTTACTTCTAATTCTTCCCACAGATCAGTCAGATTGTCTTGAGTCACATGAGTTTCTGCGCCAAGAATTAGGTGAGATAGTTCGTGAGCCAGTGTGAACCTTTGACGCACCTTAGCTAAACTTGAGCTGATACGTATGATCGCCTTATCACCAAAATTTGTACACCAACCAGAGCACCCTTGGAGCGGAGTGTAAAAAACTGTAACAGGGAGTGATTCAACTAGCTTCTCGGGACCATTAGGATACCACGATTCGGTAGTCCAAAGAGCTTCTCGAATGTCAATCATGGATAGTTAGAAGTTATCCCGAGGACATCATGCATGTCTTTTATAAGAAGGCGTTTCGTAGAATCATCCATATTGTCGATATCCTCGTCTCGAAATCGCACAACTGATGGATAGAGAGCAGATAACCTACGTATATGTAGCACAAGCGGGTCGTTTGAATGACAAACATCAAGCGATCCGATCAGATGTTTTGGGATTGCCCCAACAGCACAGTCCGGGATTTTTTGATCATTCATAGTTCATCTGCCAGAAGTTGAGATGCAGCACTGGAGGAAAGCTCTAAAAAGTTAAGCTGTTCATTATTCTTCAAATCAGTTTTTGTAAAACCAAGTTTCAAGTAAAATGACTCAGATTCCAACAAGGAACCTGCAACGACCTTCCCAGCAAAACCAAGTGAATTGCTAATTCTGACGGCGAGTTGCACAAGTGCCTTGCCAATCTTAGTGTATCTTCGATTGAGGCATGAATGTCGAGATTTCGGTTCGGTAGCAAGCCAAGTAATCATAACTGCCCTCTCACCTTTGTCAATTACTGATAATCCATCCACATAGAGGATCATTGCGCCGATAATTTCACCGGCATTGTTTTTAATACATAGCCTGTCGAAGTCACCTTTGTATTGGTGTTTCTGAACTATTTTAGCCCATTCCCACTCAATATCTGGTGCATTCCCCTGTTCATCTAAATCCCACCATTTTGCATCAATAAAGTTTTTAGCATCTGTCGTGCTAAGGCTGACAATTTCGCATTTTTCAAAGCCATCCTTCGATGGAATTTTAATTCGAAATCTATTGCACACTTTTTCAAGCCCCTTCGCAAACCAATTAATTTCTCAATGTTTCATACTAATTCGAAACGAATAGAACGACAGTAAAGATTCGTAGGGTACTTAAATTTTTCAGCGTGTCGCACGATTGCACAACTTGCAGCCTTGCATAGGATTCCTGGTCGCTCCAATAATCCTACCATGAGCAACTCCGCGAAGGACAGGTCTATTTCTTTACTGTTGTCACGGATCAGCGACGCCCCATCTTGACGACGGACGCGGGACGTAGGCACTTGAGGTCTGCGATTGAAGAAGTCAAAGCGGAAGCACCTTTCGACATCATTGCGATCATCTTATTACCCGACCATTTTCATGCGATGGTCCTATAGTGTGCATGAAAAAACCTGCTTCCCTATCCCGCAAAGGGCACGCACACCATAAGGCGACAGTTCGGTTGGCAGGCAATTCATGTGACAGTATCGGTTTGCCTGAATTAAAAATCAATAGATTTTCTGGTTCTTCGCTGAATTTCATGGCTGATGCGTTGTAGCAGTAAGGTACACTCTGCGCACCAGTAATGACCGAGCAAGTCCCAATGAAACCACAATTTGGGAATTGTGATTCGAGTCTGTATTCTGCGGTACGCGAAGCGTAACCTACGGTTAATAAATCAGTCCGGCAGATACTATACAGGAGAATCCATGTTCCATAATTTTCGTGAGCGTTTGAGGAATCGTGAATTGCTGTTGGGGACGATGGTAACACTGGAGTCTCCAGCGACGGCGGAGATTCTGGCTGAGCTTGGATTTGATTGGTTCTTTGTTGATGGGGAACATGGACCGCTGGCGACTCAGGAATTGCTCGGCATATTGCGGGCTGTTGATCATCGGTTGCCCTGTGTTGTTCGTGTCCCTGGTGCTAATGAAGCTGACATTAAGAAGGTCCTCGACATAGGTGCCGCAGGGGTGATTGTGCCGATGGTCAATACTCCTGAGCAGACTGCGGACATTGTGAGATGGGCTCGTTATTCTCCAGCGGGCGGGCGTGGTGTCGGACTTGCTCGCGCTCACGGATATGGACTTTCATTTCAAGACTACATGGGCGCAGCGAACGAGCAGGTCTCGGTTATTGTTCAAGCGGAACATATTCAAGCGGTCGAGAACATTGAGAAAATTGTCGCGGTCGAAGGAGTCGATGCGATTCAGCTCGGTCCTTACGACTTGTCGGCAAGCATGGGCAAGATGGGACAGCTTGAGGACCCTGAAGTCGTCGCTGCAATCAACCATGTGATCGAGGTCTGCAAGCAGGTCGAGATGCCGATTGGCTGGTTCGGAATTTCTGCCGATGCCGTTCGCCCGTATATTGATCACGGCTGCACTTTGGTGACATCAGGAGTCGACACTCTGTTACTGGCACAAGCTGGTCAACAGATGTTGAAGTCGCTGCGCTAATGTGAAGACTGTTGGTTCGATTGATCGAAACCGTAGCGTGAGCCCCTCTTTCTGATTACCTTTAACTAAAGTCTAGGTCTCCGTCCCTACTGGTGCGCCCGGAGAAGATAATCTACTCTGCTTTATATTCGTAGAGTTCATCTTCTTCGTTGATCGACATTTTCCTCAAAGGATAGCTGTGGATTTCTCAGGTCCAGAAGGTTGGCAGACGGTGATTGAGAAATCGATCACAGACCGTTTTGACGAAATTAGAACTTTGCGAAGGGATTTGCATCAGAATCCTGAACCAAGTGGCGCAGAATACCTTACTACAAAGACTCTTTCTGATCGCTTAAAGCGATACGGATTCACAATTCGAACTGGTCCAGATCAGCGAGGATTGATTGTCGATAACCCGCATGTTGCCGATGCTCCCAGAGTCGGAATGCGTGCGGATATCGATGCTTTGAAAATTCAAGACCAGAAGCAAACCGCTTATTGCAGCCAAGTTTCAGGAATCATGCACGCGTGTGGGCATGATGCACACACTGCGACGGTCTATGGAGCAATACTTGCCCTGCACGATCTTGAACAATCAGGAGTCATGAAGGGAATTCCCTGGAGAGCGATCTTTCAACCTGCGGAAGAAACAAATCAGGGAGCCATTGAAATGGTTCAGGCAGGGGCAGTCAACGGATTGCAAGCACTCTTCGCTGCTCATATGGATCCGTCTCGTAAAGTCGGGACGATCGGTGTACGAGAAAATGAGTTTACTGCCGATTGCAGCGAGTTGGAAATCGAAGTCATCGGACGTGGAGCTCACGCAGCACGACCGCATGAATCATGTGACCCGATCGCTGCGGTGGCACAGTTAATCAGTTCAATATTTCTGTTTGTTCCGAGAAGCACAAATTCTCAAGAACCTGTTGTCGTCAGTTTCGGTCAGATCATTGCTGGCGATACTCCGAATGTCATTCCGGATCGTGTGCTAGTCAGAGGAACGCTCAGAACTCTCCATCAACATGTCACTCAAACAACAGTTCTTCACTTGGAGAGACTCGCTCGCGGCGTGGCTGAAGCTTCAGGAACAACGATTCATGTGCGGCAAAAACATGGACCTCCAGCAGTTCACAATGATGTCTACTTGACCGAAATTATTACAGAGGCAGCCAAAGGCGTGCTTGGC
>JABJMI010000012.1 GCA_018659505.1 Planctomicrobium sp. | reverse complement strand
CGTGTCGTTCATCCAGCCCATGTCCCATTTCATTGAGAAGCCGAGACCACCGTCGTAGACCGGCTTGCTCACTCCGGGCCACGAAGTTGATTCTTCAGCGACCGTTAAGATCCCCGGAAACGAACCGTGCAGCGACGAATTGAAATCTTTCAGAAAGCTGATCGCTTCGAGATTTTCGCGACCGCCGTATTCATTGGGGATCCATTCCCCTTCTTCTCTGGAATAGTCGAGATAGAGCATCGACGCGACTGCATCAACGCGAATTCCGTCGATGTGATATTTCTCGCACCAGAAGTGCGCACTCGAAAGGAGGAAATTGCGGACTTCATCACGTCCGTAATTGAAAATGTTTGTGTTCCAGTCGGGATGGAAACCTTTCCGAGGGTCCGCATGTTCGAAGAGAGCAGTTCCGTCGAACTTTCCGAGTCCATGTAAGTCGGTCGGGAAGTGTCCTGGCACCCAGTCGATGAGAACACCGATGCCCGCTTGATGACAAGCATCGACAAATGCCATGAAGTCAAACGGAGTTCCATAGCGACTCGTTGGAGCGAAATAACCGGTCGCCTGATATCCCCAAGAGCCATCAAACGGATACTCGTTAATGGGCATCAATTGCAGGTGCGTGAAGCCCAACTCTTTCACGTACGCGATAAGATCTTTTGCAAGCTCTTTATAGCTGAAGTATTTGCGTCCGTCTTTTGGACGTTTCCAGGAGCCGAGTTGAACTTCGTAGACATTGAAAGGCTTCTCGAACCAATTCAGTTCTTTTCTTGCTTCCACCCACTGCTGGTCAGCCCAGTCAAAGTTTTCCAGGTTGTAAACAATCGAGGCGGTCTTGGGAGGATGCTCGGCGTAGAAGGCATAAGGATCTGATTTTTCAACGATCTCATCATTCTGAAAGCGAAGGCTGTACTTGTAGGCTTCACCAGCTCCCATGTCAGGGATGATCCCTGTCCAAACTCCTTCGTTACTGGAGTTGAGATAAAACCCACCATGCTTCCAGCCGTTGCGGTCGCAGATCACACAAACTTCTTTGGCATTCGGTGCCCAGACTGCGAAGCGCGTCCCGACGATGTCTCCATCGTTGACGAGATGTGCTCCAAACCATTCATAGGCTGTACAGTACATGCCATGCCTTTCTGCGATGATGTTTCTGTCTGTTTCGGAAGGTCGAGGCAACGGTTCGACGTTCCTCGACTCTGTTTTTCGCTGAACAGAACTTGAAGATGTGTGAGTATGACTCATGGTAGCCGGTCTTTCCTGACTCCAGATGGAGACCAAACTTTACATAATCGCAGATGATACCACTTCGCAGTGAGAGCTGCAATTTGTTGCATGTTAGTGAGTTACGTCTTAAGTCGAGATCGAATTTGATTGAAAACAGGAGCTGATTGGTCTTGAAAAATCAGGAAAAGCACAGGGAATCAGCCACATTTAGGAGGCTATAAACGTCTTTCGTAAAAGCTTGAGTGAATACCCTGAAATTGACCTCACTCTGTAACAATTGCAATTAAGAAGTTTGCTTCGGCAGAATTGTCCGCTCGTCTTGACCGATTTTTAAAGTTCTCATAAAAAACTGCTCCCCCACAACACCGGGGCTGAAAAAAATCTTTTGCAGCCCTCACTCAAATCTCCTTTCGGAACTTCCTCCCTCATACTCAAGATCAGGATTATTCAGATGCTCGGAATTCGGACCCGCGCACTTTCGGGAATTGTTTTACTCGCAGCGGCTTGTGGCTTGAACGCTCCAGCTCAGGCACAGTTCTTTAACTCTGGATGCAGCAGTTGCGGAACGGCTCCTGCACCAAGAATGGCTCCAGTGTGGAACAACTATGGAGCCTGTGCCCCTGTTTGTCAGACAGTGACTCTCGCACCTTGCCCTACGATGCGACCAGTGACAGAAACCGTGTACAACGAAGTCGATGTTGTCCAATATCGACCGGTAAAAAAGACTGTCAAAGTTGCCAAAGTAGAAACTGTTATGGAAGAACGACAGGTCGTTTCTTACCAGACAGTGAATGAGGTGAAAACCGTCAATGTGCCATCTTATGTCAATCAAACAGTCAAT
>JABJMI010000013.1 GCA_018659505.1 Planctomicrobium sp. | reverse complement strand
TCCAAGCAGTTGCCATCTGGATCGATGCGAAGCATGAATTGTCGAGTATGCAGTATCACCCGGGAGCTGGTTGGTTGAAGGATCATGGTTATGATCCGCAGATGGTGAAGTCGGTCCATATTCCGCGAGCTCAGGGATTTGTGGATCACATCGCGAATCATTCTCAGCCATGGGCACTGTTGCATGAACTCGCCCATGCCTATCACGATCAGTTTCTAGGTTGGAATCATGCTGGAATTCAAGCGGCACACAAAGCCCTGCAAGATTCGAATAATTACAAATCCGTTTTACATATCAGCGGGCGTCAACGAGAACATTACGCCTTGACTAACCCCAAGGAGTTTTTCGCTGAGATGAGCGAAAGTTTCTTAGGAACGAATGATTTCTATCCATTCGTCAGAGGCGAACTTCGCGAAGCACTTCCGGAAACCTACTCGCTGATGCAAGCAATATGGATGGATGAGTGATGGGCTCCCCCTAAAAACGATGAAATTCAAAAAAGTTTCATCTGAACTGATCTCATTTCCGTTCATCTTCTCGAATCTTCTCAGCTGTTTTCGCTGCCAGTTACTTCAGAAAGAACACCGTGTTTGAAATTTTAATGATGTTTATCGGTTTGTCGGTCGTGATTGTTATCGCAGCGGTTTTCCTGGCGAATTCGGCGGATCAAATTGCCGAAGGAACAAAGCTCGGTCGTTCCATGGCTGGTCTCATATTGTTGGCCGGTGCAACCAGTTTGCCAGAGTTGATGGTCGGATGGACCGGAGTCCAGATCGGTGCTTTCAATTTGACCATCGGAGAACTGCTGGGGAGCTGCCTGTTAAATCTTTTGATATTGGCATTGATGGATCTTGTGACACGTACCAAAGGATCAATGATCTCCCGGATTTCAGAGGCTCATTCTCTTTCCGCAGCGACGAGCATCTTGCTGGCGGGGATAGTTTTAATGAGCCTGCTGGTACAAACAGATTTTACATTCCTTCGACTCAGCCTTGGATCGTGGGTGATTGCACTCGTTTATATGGGCTGTATGCGACTCATCTATAAAGATCAACTCGAACACGAACCCTCATCAGTAGAAGTTTCCCAGCAGAAGGTTTCGCTTCTGAAAGCGATTCCAATCTATCTCGCTTCAGCAGCAGCGATCCTTTACGTGGCGCCTAAGCTGGCTGTCAATGCTGAAGAACTTTCCCATCTGACAGGACTTGGAGAAACATTCTTTGGAACGGTCTTCGTCGCATTGATTACTTCTCTTCCAGAACTCGTCTCAACATTTACAGCGATACGTCTTGGAGCCTTCGACATGGCGGTCGGAAATATCCTGGGCAGTAACTGTATTAACATTTTCATCGTTTCGTTGGTCGATGCTGCCACTCCAGCTGCGATCCTTGGATCGGTCTCGATGACTCACGCGATCACTGCGACATCCATTGTCATTATTACGACAGTTGCCATGACTGCACTGATCTATCGAGGCACGAAGAAACTTTTACTTCTTGAGCCTGATGCACTCATGATTATTTTCCTTGTCCTAGGTGCGCTTTATCTGGTCTACCAGTCTCCAGCGATTGGCGGAGCACATTGATGATTGTTTCTACGGCTTGATTGAATTAAGTTGGAAAGTCTCAAAGACCGCAGTTCATTGACAACTTTCTTTCTGACAGAGTGAAATATGCGATACCTATTAGGACTTTTTTTGCTGACGATGTCAGCAACGGGTTTGTTGGCTGAAGAGAAACTTCCGGTGGTTCATCAGGAAGACTTTGAGAACGGAACCGAAGACTGGCAACCAACTGATGATTCCAAATGGAAACTCACGAATGAAGAAGGAAACCACGTCTATCACCTACTAGGAAAGAGTGACTATCAACCACCTCATCGCAGCCCACATAGCATCTCTCTGCTGAAAGAAATCTTAGTCTCGGATTTTGTTTTGACTGCGAAAGTCAAAACTCTTCAGTCTTCAAGGGCTCATCGTGATATGTGCCTGTTCTTCGGTTACCAAGACTCTGCACATTTCTATTACGTCCACCTCGGCGAGAAGACCGATCCTCATGCGAACCAAATTTTCATCGTGAATGATGCTCCTCGCATCAAGATCAGCGAACAAACTAACGAAGGTACTCCCTGGAAGGATGATACATGGCATCAAGTGAAAATTGTCTGTAAGGTTGAGAGCGGTTTGATTGAAATCTATTTTGATGACATGGACAAACCCCAGATGGTTGCCCACGATAAACACTTTACCTGGGGGCAAATCGGTCTAGGATCTTTTGACGATCTCGGTCAATGGGACGATGTGGTCCTGAAGGGTAAAACTGTCCCTAAAACTGCCAACTAACATTTCGTTTTAAAGAAAGAAATATTATGGTTAAAACAGCATCCACCATGCTTCCACTTGGGAGCGACGCTCCCGCTTTTTCACTTCCAAATGTCGATGACAGCACTGTCTCGCTGAGTGATTTCAATAACGAACCGTTGCTAGTGATCTTCATGTGCAACCACTGTCCGTTTGTGGTTCACTTGCGAGACGAACTTGCTGCATTTGGTAACGAGTATCAGGGTAAAGGACTCAAAATTGTGGGGATCAGTTCCAACGATGTCGAGAACTATCCACAAGATGGACCTGACAAGATGAAAGAAGAAGCTAAAGACGCGGGCTACACCTTTCCTTATCTCTATGATGCAACTCAAGACATTGCAAAGGCGTATCGTGCAGCGTGTACGCCTGACATTTTCCTGTTCGATAAAGAGCACAAACTCGTCTACCGCGGACAATTCGATGACAGTCGGCCGCAGTCAGGGATTCCCGTCACCGGAGCCGATCTACGGGCAGAGTGTGATGCAGTTCTCTCAGGCGAACCGGTGACAGAAGATCAGAAGCCAAGCATTGGCTGCAACATTAAGTGGAAAGCAGGCGCCGCTCCAGATTACTTTACTGGTTAATTGACTGAGTAAGACTAAATGAAATCCCATTAGCTGCACACTTAAAGTGTGCAGCTAAACGTGTTTTCTGCTTGAGCTTTTGAGTGCCTCCAGATGAGAATACTTTCCGCGTGTCCGATTGTTCGCAAACAGCCACCGGGGATTGTGGTGTCGACAGCGTGGTGGTGGCGGATTTTGTTCTTCGGACTGTCGCTGCGAAAGGTGACGTTTCATCTCAAGAAAGAAGAGATTCGAATCGTCAGTCGCTACCTTTGGTTCTTTCGTTTCCGGAAGCGTTATCGATTCGGGAAAGTGAAGGCGATTACCTACGGTTATTCAAACTGGAATAGCGGCTCAACTTGGAGCACAGCGCATGATTCTCTTGATCAGTTTTCTGTAGGACTGCAATTGAATAACGACGATGAAGTACGCTTGTTCAACTTTGTCGGTGAAGGAACATTCGTCAACAACAGCAACTTGCTTCCGGACTGGTTGTTTTGGGATGAGTACGCGTTTGATCTTTCCGGAACGCAAGAAGGTGAGTCCAAAGCCTTTGCAGAATTGCTCTCGAAATTGCTGAACATTCCAATTGTTCGACCGAGGTTTCCGTAATTGCTCGAATGAAGTTAGCTCAAATGTGTGATGCCGGACACTTGAAGTGTCCGGGAGAACTACGTGCGATACATCACTGCATTGCAGCTTTGCTTACTGGACTGGCATTCATCGGAGCATCAAGAATCAGCTTTCGTGCCGCTGGAGCACTTGGCTTGAGGGATCCAATGACGCTTGCCAAGGCAGTGGAGAGTTCTGGGATGCTATCGCCTTGAGCAAGTTGAATCACTTGATCCGCCTCCATTGGGCTGAGTAGCAATCCGTAGCGTTGAATGTGGAACGCGAGTTGAAGGGCAGAGCGGCGACGGACATTGATGTCCATACTCGGAGATAGAACAAACTCCTGAAATCGTTTTTGAACGGTAGGCGTTCCAATGGCTCCCAAGGCGACAATCGCGTCGTCAGCAACCTGCATATTGCTTGTTGCCTGAATCAGTTCTGACTGGAATGCAGCCAAATCAAACACTGAAGGATCAGAACTTGTTGCGATCCAGCGAAGCCAGTAGGCAGCTTCGTTAACCTGTGAAGATCTTTGCTCTTGCGTGAGCGGAGGAGGAGAGATCTGGCTGAGAACAGGTTTCAATTCTCGATTCACATCCAAAGAACTGACTGCTTCATTCACATAGACAACATTCTGATACCGCTTCTGAACCGATGCATAGCGAGTCTTCAGTGAAGGAGGTCCGTAGATCACAACCGGTAAATTTCTTGTCCGTACATCAGCTTTCAGATTGTCAATCGT
>JABJMI010000014.1 GCA_018659505.1 Planctomicrobium sp. | reverse complement strand
CAATTTATCTGAAATTTCAAATACTGCTTATAGAATAATCGACACTATGAAGAGGAATACTTTTCACGTGCTGGACTCACAACATCAACCGTCGTTGAACACTTACGGCAGAAACGTTCTTTTTCGCCATTCTCGTTATAACGATATCCTAGTTTAACACCCTTGTTGCATTGGCTGCAAAAGAAAACGATGTTTGAACTTTGAATAGGTTTTTCCATCCTTAGTCGTCCTCCTTGAGGAGACTTAGGATGTCCACGTTTGACGTGCTTATAAACCAGATTGACACCTTCGATCACGACTTTCTGACCGCTTGCAAGCACTTGTTGAACAGGTTTTGCAACATCGGATTTGTCGTCACCGGCAGTGACCAACACCATATCGCCACGTTTAATTTTCATTACTACACCACCTCACTAGCGAGGCTAATGATCTTCATAAATTTGTTGTCTCGTAATTCGCGAGCAACCGCTCCGAAGATACGAGTACCCCGAGGATTTCCATCTGGATCAACGAGAACGACTGCATTGCTGTCAAAACGAACATAGCTGCCATCTGCACGTCGAGTGTTTTTCTTGACTCGAACGATCACTCCTCGGATAACTTTCCCTTTACGGAAAGCATCAGGAGCACCTGCAATTGACTTTTGAATACTTAAAACAATGACATCCCCAAGTGATGCTGTTCGACGACGTGTTCCGCCGAGAACACGGATGCAGCGAACGGATTTCGCTCCCGTGTTATCTGCGACATCCAAAACTGTCTGCATCTGGATCATGACAAAACTCTTTCAGTTGCTATCACGGCAACAATGTAATTCTTAAATATTCAGATCTGATTAAGTGAACTTTCGCGACATTGAATTATGCTTCGTCGCCACTTTCGCTATTTTGGTCGATTCGATCTTCGATCACAGCAGCGTTCATTTCTTCGTCGTTGTCTTGGTCGTCACGTTTGATCTGGGCAGCGACATCCGAAACACTTTTAACAATCCGAACAAGTTCCCAGCGTTTGCTTTTAGAACGTGGACGGCACTCAGTGATTTCAATTGTGTCACCGATTTTAGATTCTTCATTTTCGTCATGGACGTAACAGACTGTCCGCCCACGAACGATTTTCTTGTACTTCGAATGTAACGTCAATCGTTCAACATTCACACGACGAGTTTTTGAATTTCGGTCGCTAGTCACAAGACCAATTAATGTAGTACGCATGTCAACAGTGCTCTTTCACAGTGCTCATTCAGCGAGCCGCTTGCTTGCTTAATTGAATTAGTTTGACTCAACCGAGGTCTGACTTTTTTGATGTAAGACCGTTTTAATTCGCGCAATTGCGCGACGCAACTTTCTGAGTTGACTCGGAGCATCTAATTTTTCAGTAGACGCCTGGAAACGAAGGCGAAACAGTTCCTGCTGAGTTTGCTTTAACTCAGCATTGAGCTGCTCTTCGTTCATTTCGCGTAGCTCTTTAGCTTTCGACATGATTCTTACTGCGGTGTCAAATTCTTGATAATTCAGGAACCGATATCTATCGGTTTACGAGATGCTTCAAACATAACATAAGGTCATGTTCACTCACTAGGTTCAGTGTCACGGAATTGATCCGCTAGTCTTAACCAGGTTGTCTTTCGACCAGTCGAACGCGGATTGGCAGCTTATGCGAAACACGATTAAAACAATCTCGTGCTGCGTCTTTTGTTCCACCTGCAATTTCGAACAAAACTGTTCCAGGTTTTACAACTGCGACCCAGTGATCTGGTTCACCTTTACCCTTACCCATTCTGGTTTCGAGTGGGCGGGCTGTTACTGATTTGTCTGGAAAAATGCGGATGAATAATTTACCGCCTGTTCCACGAATATATTGAGTCGCAGCGATACGACAGGCTTCAATTGTACGTGCGGACACGTGACCTGCTTGTGTCGATTGAAGTCCGAAATCGCCGAATACAACTGTGTTACCACGAGTTGCATTACCTTTTATGCGACCTCTTTGCCTTTTTCGATACTTTACCCGCTTCGGCATTAGCGCCATCGTTGTTCTCCTCGTCTGCGTAATCGCCTAAATCAATCCAGACTTTGACGCCAATGATACCTTGTGCTGTTTTCGATTCCGTAAAGCCGTAATCCACATGTCTCTGTAGAGTCGACAGTGGAATCGATCCACGACTTGCTTTTTCTTTTCGAGACATCTCTGCACCGCCAAGGCGACCAGAAAGCTCTAACTTCACTCCGAGAACTCCTGCTTCCATTACTTGGTCGAGAGTTCTTTTAATTGCTCGGCGAAAACTGCCTCGCTTCGTCAATTGTTGTGCAACATCTTCTGCGACAAGTTGGGCGCGTCGATAAGGATTGTTGATTTCAACAATCTTGACTTCCATACGACGTCCGAATTTATCTTCGAGTCGTGCCTTCAGTCGATCAATCTCTTGCCCCTTGCGACCAATGATAATACCTGGTCTAGCGGAATGGAGATGAATAATCACCTGATCACGAGTACGATCGATTTCAACTTTTTCGATCGCTGCCGATTTGTACTCTTCTTTAATGAAGAGACGAATCTTGTGGTCTTCGACTAGAAGATCACCGTATTCTTTTTTATTGGCGTACCAGCGACTTCGCCAGGGTTCAACAATCCCGACACGAAAGCCACGTGGATGTACTTTTTGTCCCATCTCTAAGTCCTTTGAACTATTCTACTTCTGGTGCATCGATGGAAACGTGAATGTGTGCAAACCGTCGACGAATGAGAAACGCCATTCCTCTTGCTCTGGGTTGCAAACGCTTGAACATAGGACCACCATCAACTCGACACTCAACAATTGGAAGAGCGTCAACATTGCGTGCTCCACGATCCTCAGCGTTGGCAGCTGCACTCCGAAGAACTTTCTCCAGAAAGCGAGCACCACGATTTGGCTCGTACTTCAATGCCTCAATACCTTCTTCGACAGTCAATCCACGGATGAGATCCGCAAATGGTCGAACTTTAGTGGCGGCAATTCTCGCATGACGATGACTCGCCTTGACCAACGCCATATCTACTACTCCTGAATACGATTTTCAACAATCGTGAACAACAATTCTCAAGAAAACGTAATTACCTGCCACCTTTAGCACCGTGACCACGGAAAGTACGAGTTGGAGCAAACTCACCGAGTTTATGACCAACCATATCTTCTGTGACATACACCTGAATGTGCTGACGACCATTGTGCACAAGAAAAGTGTGTCCAATGAATTCTGGAGAAATTGTTGATCTTCGAGCCCATGTTTTAATGGAATCTTTACGATCAGCTTCGTCCAGTTTTCCGATCTTTTTCAGGAGCTTTTCATCAACGTATGGCCCCTTCTTTAATGATCGACTCATTTTTCAACCTTTTCTTCCGAAGCGATATTGCTTCAGGTAACAAACAAAATTATTTCAACTGACTATATTTAACAGTGTGTGCTAAGCTTTTTTCAAACCGTAACGACGCGAACGACGTCGACGAATGATTGCTTTTGATGATGGTTTACGTTTCTTGCGTGTGTTCCCACCTTTCGCAAGCTTACCGGTTGGACTACATGGATGACGACCACCTGAGTTTCGCCCTTCACCACCACCCATCGGGTGAGCAACAGGGTTCATCACAGTACCGCGAACATGCGGGCGTCGACCTTTCCAACGAGTACGACCAGCTTTTCCTAAAACCACTTTTGAGTGATCTGAGTTACCGACCACGCCAATTGTAGCCCGGCAGGCAGCTGGCAGTCTTCGTACTTCACCTGATGGCAAAGTCACCTGTGCCCAACCTTTTTCACTCGCATTAAGAACCGCATAGTTTCCAGCACTACGGACCAATTGTCCGCCACGTCCTGGTTGCATTTCAATGTTGTGAATTTCTGTCCCTTGAGGAATTTTTGACATTGGCAAACAATTGCCAACTGTCGGTTCTGCAGCTTCACCGCTTGAAACAACATCACCGGCTTTTAAGCCATTTGGTGCTAGAATATAGCACTTTGTTAGCTTGTTTGTTTTTGGGCACTCAAACTCTAGGAGTGCAATTCGAGCAGACCTGTTTGGATCGTACTCAATGTGAGTCACCTTCATTTCGACGTTGTCAATACGTCGCTTGAAGTCGATGATTCGATAGATTTTACGATGCCCGCCACCACGGTGACGCACAGTGATTTTACCATGGTGATTACGACCACCAGTTCGTGTAATGCGAACCGTTAGCTTTTTCTCGGGTCTCTTCTTGCGATCCGTAATTTCAGCGAAATCGCTGACGGATGCTCCGCGTCGACCTGGTGTCACTGGCTTGTAGTAACGAATTCCCATGGGATAAACCCCAACCTCTTCAAATGACTCTAAATAATGTCTCTAACATCGACTGTGGCAGACTTAGAAGAACGAAATTCGATCGTCTTCGTGGAGTTGTACAATCGCTTTTTTCCAATCCTGAGTGTGCCCCTGCATCATCTTATTGCGACGGGGCTTCCCTTTACGGGTCTGTGTGCGAACGGCAACAACCTTCACACTCCATAACTCTTCAACAGCTGCACGAATGTCTGTTTTTGTTGCATTTGGATGAACTTCAAATGTGTATGCATTCAGCTTTTCAGACTGATGAACGCCCTTCTCCGTCACTAATGGACGGCGAATCACTTGATGAGATTCTAATTCAATTCCAGACACAACCAAACTCCTGGCAACAATCTTTATGTGTTTCTATCTAATGTGAACACGAAGAGTCGCAACTCTTCAAGTTCTAACCTGCAACCGATTCTTCAGTAGCAAGCTTTCCTTCACGCACCAAGTCAATCGCCTCTTTGGTAATAAGGAGGTTTCTTTGATGTAGTAACGAATAAGCGTTTAACTCCTTGATAGGAGCAACCCACAAATTCGGGATATTTCTGGCTGAACGCCAAATGTCTAAATCATAGTCAGCGATCACTAACAAGACGGACGACTTGGCAACACCAGTCGCGTTCATCATGTCAAAAATAGGTTTTGTTCGTGAACCCTCAACTTTGAAGCCATCCAGTACGATTGCTTCACCGTCTTGAAATTTACTAAGCATTGCCATTCGAGTCGCAATTCTCAGTGCTTTCTTAGGCAAGCGGTATGAGAAATCCCGTGGAGACTTTGCAAATGCGTGACCACCACCAACTCGCACAGGTGACTGCTTAGTACCCATACGGGCATTACCAGTTCCCTTTTGGCGAAACATTTTCTTTTTGCGACCGGCAACTTCGCTACGAGTTTTCGTTTTGAAAGTTCCCTGACGCTTGTTCGCTTCGTACATGACGACAGTGTCGTGCAACAATTGCTTGCTCACGCGATCAGCGAGATCATTCCCGTCAAATTCGTACGCCCCGACATCATTACCAGCCAGGTCGCGAATGGGTGCAGAAACTTGTGTTTCGTTTGACATTTCAACCAGCCTACTTCACTTCTCTATTAATGACGTACCCACCATTCGGTCCAGGTACAGCACCTTTCACGAGCAGCATGTTATTTTCCGCATCGACACGGACGACTTTCAGGTTACGGATTGTAACACGACAATTACCGTATTGACCTGCCATTCTCTTGCCTTTCCAGACACGAGCCGGATCAGTCGCAGCACCGATACCACCAGCGTGACGATGAACCTTCTTGGCACCGTGCGAAGCACGTTGCCCCTGAAAATTGTGTCGCTTCATAACGCCTGCAGTACCACGCCCCTTGCTGGTACCAATGACGTCAACATATTTAATTTCAGCCAAAGCACCCGCATCAAGCTCTTGCCCGACTTGCAAGTCGCAATTCTCACCATCAACGCGAAACTCGCGAACAAATCGCTTTGGCTCACAGCCAGCTTTGTCCGGCCCTTGAACACCAGCAGTCGCCAGTCGAGCCTGTCGCTTACTCTTCAGTTGAGCAACATGCCCACGCTCGGCACGATTCGCACGACTTCTTTTTCGCTGACTATCTTCTCTCTCTTTGTCTTTTTCGCTGAGCTTATCATCAAAGCCCAATTGCACACCTTCGTAACCATCGCGATCAAGCGTTCTTACCTGAAGGACAACGCACGGACCAGCCTCAATGACGGTCACAGGAACAACCCTGCCTTCCTCATTGTAGACTTGCGTCATGCCAACTTTTTTACCCAAGAGACCTAAAGGCATCTCTTAACCTCTACTTTTTTCGAATTCAATCAAGACAGAGCCAGCCAACAAGCTGCAAAGCCCGCTATAGCACGCCAGCCAGCGTGCAACAAAAGCCAAATCCCACACAGGAAACTACGAGGAGGCTTTAATCTTAATGTCAACACCCGCTGGAAGAGACAACTTGTTCAAAGCGTCGATTGTCTTACCAGTTGGCTGCACGATATCAATAACACGCTTGTGAGTCCGGATTTCGAACTGTTCGCGAGCTTTTTTATTCACGTGTGGACTTCTCAGTACTGTGTACCGTTCGATCCGCGTTGGCAATGGGATTGGACCATGCACGATTGCACCTGTCCGCTTTGCCGTGTCTACAATATCCGACGCCGACTGATCGAGTACGGAATGATCAAATGCTTCCATCCGTATTCGAATTTTCTCGTTCGCAGCCACCGACGTCACCTTCTACACAGATAATATTTTCTACAAAAGCTCAGTCTCACATTCGACTTCGCTCGCCAAGCAGGCATCCTCTCCACACTCTCTGGGGGAGCCTTAAACTGCACTGGTAGCAACACTTACAGACTTCAAGTGCTCCGATCCAGTTTTTGGAACGAGGCTTATTAGTAGTGAGCCCTTGGTTTGTCAACGAATAGTCGCGTTTCTTCTCTCGACTTTTTCCCAGAGAATTCACGTAATCTTCAAACGAATCTCAACTACGCTGCAGTTTGCTTCAATTTCTCCTGAAACACTTGGTACTTACTCTTTCGATATAGGCTTTTTGCCTATGAATAAATAGTGAGGAGCACGAATGAGTGGTAAGTATGGGATTTTCCCACGTCTCTCATCTAAACGGATTTTTTCAAACTTATTGACAAGATAAGGGATATGGTCTGGGCTGAGGAACACATTGTCAGACGCAAACCATGGCTGCCAAAAACTGCGAGTTCCCCAGCCATGCTTTTGCTGCCAGTCTTCCGGATGCTTGCGAGAGACGTAAAAGTCAACAACTCCTAGGTATCCACCAGGTTTTAACAACGAATAAGCATGGTCAATCGCTCGGAACCAGTCGGGGATCATCGTCAGTGAGTATGAAAACGTCACGACATCCGCCTGACCTTCAGCGGGGATAAACGCTGTTGCGTCGTGGCAAACAGGCTCAACATTCCCCCAGCCACGAGCATCGACCCGCTGTTGTGCCTGAGCGAGCAGTGACTCAGAGAGATCGATCAGGTACATCTTGCCCAGTTTATCAATATCGGGTCCGATATGCTCCGCGTTCTCACCTGTTCCGGCTCCCAAATCAACCCAAACACCACCCTCAGGCACGGGAACCGATTGAATCATTTCTTCTCGGCTGTGCAACATACGTCGACGAAAATCGTCGTAGTTATCCGCCTGTCCGGAATAAAAATTCTCCAGACGTTCCGCATGAGTCTTTCCCTTCGCCCGGCGAACCGCCAGGTGCCAAAGAGTTTTCATGTCGCCGGTGAGTGTTTTAATAGGGTTCGCCATGGGGTCGATTCGTACAATGTATATCTGAGGGGTGGTTTTGTGTGTCTGAACTATGTTCACGTGTACGCGCAGAAAGTTCAAACGACTTCTACTTACCAGGCATCGAAAGAATTCGTTTGCCTCGCGATTTAAGTGTGAGGAGACAGTAACTGACTGCATTGCTTTCGCAGGGAAGCTTCCTTCCTGTCACAGGAAGGTTGTAACGTGTACGGCTCTGTTCACTGACGAGCATCGTGTGACGCACCTCATGAAGAGCGTTTTTTTGTGCGTGGACCCCACTCTCTCGACTCTAGTACTGTTTGGTGAGCATTCGAATTTCTCTGCCTGTGCAAAGCAATCGGTATTGAATGAGTGCTCACGACCTTGACTTCAATGTTCCCCCTATCAGCGGGTTTTGTGAAAGGCGTGTAATACATTTCGAAGGGCGGTCTGTAACGGTTGTGATGCCAGGGATAAGGATTGTAAGAGAAACTCTGGTCTCATGCGTTAGTCTGAAAACAGTATTCATGCGCTTTGTGCCGATGGGTCTGAAGAGGAATGTCTTCGGCATTGCGAGCGAGGTACGTATGATTATCTCGATTTTGGAGCATGGATGTGACCCGCGATCAAGTAGTGAAATCAAACCAGGCGACGTTACGCTCGGGGTGCTGGGCAAATTGCCTAACGCTCACACTCGTCTCATGCACACTGCTTTCGGGTTGCAAAACTCCTCCCCCTTATGCTGACCGAGGTCACGTGAATCAGGAAATTCAATGCCGAATGTTCGGTGAAGTTGCGACGAATTCCTGTCCTGGTGAAATCTCGATACCACCTAATGCCGTCATGGAAGATGGATTGACTGAGGAAGAAGCAGTCGCCCTTGCTTTATGGAACAACAGGGACTTTCTGGCAACTCTGTCGAATCTTGGTATTGCACGGGGTGATCTCGTACAAGCAGGCTTGTTATCTAATCCACAACTCAATTTATTGTTTCCACCTATTGGATCGAAACAATTGGAATGGACTCTCTTCGTTCCGCTTGAAGCAATCATTCTCCGCCAGCAACGTGTTGAAATTGCCGATCAGGATTATCAGAGAGTCTGTAATGAACTTGTCCAAAACGGCTTGAATGTCGCCCGTGATGCGAGAGTCGCTTTCGCTGACTTTCAATTCGCTGTCGACCGACACAACTTGGCTCAGGAAGCGGTCGAGGTTCGAGGAGGAATTGCAGACCTCGCTGAAAAGCGTTTGGAGGCTGGCGACATCGGTGAACTCGAAGCGATTACGACACGAGTCGACGTCAATCGCAGTCGAGCAGAGGCAGCGGGTCTCGAACAGGCAGTGAAGATCGCAGAAGCACAACTTAAGCTCGCGATCGGGATCGCTGGTCTCGATACGCCTTTGTACCCGGTCAGCGAAAAGATCGTCCCTGTTCCAGATTTCGAAGTCGATTCGCTCATCTCCGAAGCTCTGGCGATTCGCCCGGACATTAAAGCGGCACGAGTCTCGATTCAGGCAGCACAACATCGTGAAGAACTTGCTCGCAAATCATTTCTGCGAATTGATGCAGTCGCAGATGGAAACAGCGGTGGCGGTGGTCCAACAAACTCGGGTCCAGGTCTGCGGTTTGAAATCCCAATCTTCAATAGAAATCAAGGGTTGATCATTCGTTCGCAATGGACACTCGATCAAGCGAGTCACAATTATCAGGCGGCTAGAGATCGCGTGATCACGGAAGTCAGAACTTCACTTGCGGGTGTAGAGCAAGCCAATTCCAATCTGGATCTACTTAGAGAAAAAGTGCTGCCTGATTTGAAAGACACAGTTGAACTTTCAGAAGCTTCATACCGCGATGGCGGTGATGGCTATTTCCTTGTGCTACAAGCAACGAGCCAGTTCATTGACTCGCGTATCCGTGAACTCGAACTCGAAGCCGATCTACGACGAGCGAGTGCCGAACTAGACCGTAGTGTCGGTAGAAGAGTAATGAATCAATTCCTAGTCGAAGAAAGATTCCCGGAATTGCATGTGTAGACGTCAGTGAGAAAACGTGGCGCTCGACGGTCGAAAAGCGGAGCGCTGGTTTGAAAAAAGAACCCGGTCAAGTGGATGTGAGCGACTCGACCGGGAGAGTATTCTCTCTACTTTTATGTCGTCTTTGTTTTGCTTG
>JABJMI010000604.1 GCA_018659505.1 Planctomicrobium sp. | reverse complement strand
TGCATTCCTAAACAGATACCGAAGTAAGGGATACCTCGTTCTCGTGCGTATTGGACAGCTTTGATTTTGCCTTCGATTCCCCGGTAACCGAATCCACCGGGTACTAACACGCCATGCACATTGCCAAGCAGTTGATCTAGGTCTTCATTCTCGCACTCTTCTGCTTCAATACGTTTGACGAGAACTCGTGTTAAATGAGAAAAGCCTGCGTGAGTCAGCGATTCGTAGATTGATTTGTAGGCATCTCGATGCTCGATATATTTCCCAACGACTGCGATGCGAACTTCGTGTTGCGGATCACGCACTCGATGCATCAGGTCTCGCCAGTCATCGATATTCAGTTCCCCTTTAGGGAGTCCGAGTTTCTTGATGATCAGTTCATCGAGTTTGTTATCCGCCAGTCCCAAAGGGACTTCATAGATTGAAAACTCTTTGTCGGTTTCTTCGATGACCGCTTCTTTTTCCACATTACAGAAGAGGGCAATCTTTTCTGCATTCTCACGTCCCATTGGACGTTCGGTACGCACGACTAGGATATCTGGTTGAATTCCAATCTGCCGCAATTGACCAACACTATGTTGAGTCGGTTTTGTCTTCGCTTCCCGAGCCGCTTTTAGGTACGGGACCAAAGTTAGGTGAATAAAGAGGCAGTTCTCTTTGCCTACGTCGAGAGGAATTTGACGAATCGCTTCGAGGAACGGAAGACCTTCGATGTCTCCGACGGTTCCCCCAAGTTCGGTGATGACAACGTCGACATCATCGGTAGCGAGCTTTTGAATGCTTGCCTTAATTTCATTCGTCACATGCGGAACAACTTGAACCGTTGCTCCCAGGTACTCACCTTTTCGTTCTTTCTCGATGACCGAACTATAAATACGACCGGTTGTGAAATTCGACTTACTAGACAGGGGGCCTTTAGTGAATCGTTCATAGTGCCCCAGATCGAGATCAGTCTCAGAGCCATCGTCCAGGACGTAGACTTCACCATGCTGATACGGACTCATCGTCCCCGGATCGACATTGATGTAGGGGTCGAGCTTTTGCATGCGGACTTTCAGCCCTCGTCGCTCTAGCAAGAGTCCTACAGATGCCGAAGTCAGCCCTTTCCCTAAAGAACTGACCACTCCACCTGTGACAAAGATATGCTTTGCCATGTTTTCTATCCCAATATCAAATTGAAAACCGGAGGCGAAAGAACCTCCGGCTTGGAAACTTTATTCTCTCACGTAGGGTCCGCTATGCGGACCATTTAAGACGTTCGGTACGCAAAGCGGACCCTACATGTGTAATTCTAGATTCACTCAGCTGACTGATTTCATTCTTTCTACAAACGCAGCATAATCGGCAGCGGTGTCGATTCCAACGGAACGATGGTGAACAACTTCCACAAGAATCGAAGCTCCTGCCTCGAGGGCTCTCAATTGCTCAAGTTTCTCCAGTTGTTCAAGCCGCGAAGGAGCCATTTGAGTCAAAGCGAGTAAGAAATCAGGACGATACGCGTAGATTCCTAAATGTAAGAGCCAGGGACTTCGCATGAATTGAGCATCTTCTCCAGCTGGATTCAGCAAATCGCTCGGCTCACCGTCTCGATAGAAAGGGATCGGCAATCGGCTGAAGTACAATGCCCGTCCATCCGCAGCACGCACAATTTTGACGCAACCCGTATCCATCAACATCGCCTGTGATGTAATCGGAGTCCCTAAAGTCCCCATCTCAACCGAGGGGGATTTCTGCATCGCAGCGACCAGTTGATCGATACAAGTCGGATCGAGTTCAGGTTCGTCTCCCTGAATGTTCACAACAATATCTGCGTCGAGACCTTCATTCTTGACAACTTCAGCGATGCGATCTGTTCCGCTGGGGTGGTCGCCTGTCATGGAAACTCTTGCACCGAACTCTTCACAAACATCGGCAATTTGCTGATTATCCGTCGCGACAATAACATCGCTGAGAGCTGAAGACTGAGAAGCGACTTCCCAAGCGTATTGTATGAGTGGCTTCCCAGTTTCACTTAGTAACATCTTGCCTGGTAATCGAGAAGACTGCATCCTCGCTGGAATAATTCCGACAGCTGACGGCATGTATAGACCTAGATTCATTGAATTCGAATGTATTTCGACTTAATGTAAGTCAGGTACCCTCTTGAATCAATGAGGTACGATACTCAATTATTGACGCGCTCGAACCTGTGGTGTGAAACTTCACTCAGGCAAGAATTTCATGAATGACATGCCCATGCACATCAGTAAGTCGTCGGTCTAAGCCGTTGTGCCTGAAAGTCAGTTGCTCGTGATCGAGTCCTAAGAGATGCAAAATTGTGGCATTCAAATCATGAACTGACGAGACATTTTCGACTGCCTTAAAGCCGAGTTCATCGGTCGCTCCGTAGCTGACTCCTGGTTTGATGCCTGCTCCGCCGAGCCAAGCGGTGAAACCTTGCGGGTTGTGATCGCGACCTTTTGCTCCTTTCTGGAACATCGGCATCCGACCGAATTCGGTACACCAAACAACTAATGTATCTTCAAGCAGACCGCGTTGTTTCAAATCTTTGTAGAGTGCCGCTGATGGCTGATCCATGATTTCGCCATGAATATCATACTGCTCTTTCAATTTTGAATGACCGTCCCAGTTCAACTTTCCTCCACTTGCATACGCACCATTAAAGAGTTGTACGAAACGGACCCCGTTCTCAATCAGTCTGCGAGCGAGAATGCAATTCTTCGCGTAGCCCGCTTTCGTTTCATTCGCTGAATCGACACCGTACTCCTTCAGAGTCGCAGGTGATTCGGTACTCAGATCGTTAATTTTTGGAACCGATAATTGCATCCGAGCTGCCAATTCATAACTGGCAATGCGAGCAGCGAGTGTTCCATCACCTGGATGTTCACGAAGATGTTCCTGATTGATAAACCGTAACAGGTCACGGGCTGC
>JABJMI010000015.1 GCA_018659505.1 Planctomicrobium sp. | reverse complement strand
CCAACATCCTTCCGGTGGTTCGGATTCGCTTAAGACTGCTCTTACAAGTTTTTCAACATCATTGAGATTCGATTCCATCTCTAGGGTGTCATAAACCCTGTTGTAGCCTTGTTCGAAGAGAGTTTCATCATTCTTTGTTGGGTCGTATTGATAGTGAGTCAAACCAATCGATTCCGTTAATCCGTGAGCCATCAACGCCCCGGTGGAAACGACAGCATCGACTAATCCTCGATCAATCATTTCGCAAATGACTGTTCCCATCTTCGCAACGGTCATGGCTCCTGAAAGCGTCAACACAACTTTGCAGTCTGGATCACGGGTCATTTCCAGAAAAATATCGAGTGCCGAGCCAAGCTGGCGCCCAGCGAACGCTGTTTTCGACATGCCTCTTAGTAAGTCAGCGAAGCTCGAAGATTGACTTAAGTCCAATGACTCCAATGGAATAAGTCCGTCGCTGCGGCCATCATGTAATTCTCTGTGTGCCACAATTTCAGTTCCTGTTAGAGGTTGTTGATGTTTGGCGATTCGGTAGTTGGGGTAAACTTTTCGGATTCTTGGGGTTTTAACTCATGTGCTGATCATCCGATGACGATGGTAAGTGTGTGTCTGAATGGATTCCTTTGCAAGGGTTCGTTCACATTCACTTTCGGAACAACTACTTGACAGTAAGTTGGTGTTGTGATTAAAGTTGAGTCATTCTCAATTTACGCAAACCAGCGAATATCGTCATCCGTTAACCGGGAGTAGAGAGTCGTGACAAAAAAAGAAATCGTCAAGACAATCTCTGAGGAGTGTGGGCTCACCCAACTTAAAACAAAGGAAATCGTTCAGAGAACCTTTGAAGCGATCATTGACACATTAGTCGCTGAAGGACGCATTGAGTTGCGTAACTTTGGTGTCTTCGAAGTGAAGAAGCGAGCGGCCAGAAAAGCTCGCAACCCTCGCTCTGGAGATCGTGTTGATGTTCCCGAGAAGTTCGTTGTGACCTTTAAGCCTGGTAAGGAGATGGAAGAACGGGTTTTGAATTTAGAGGAAGAGTCAGCAAAAGCAGCTCTATCAGAACAAAAGCCTGAGACAGCGACGATTGCACCACCGGCTGCTCCTCAACAAAGTTCGCCAGTTCCACCACCCCCAACACCAGAATCACAAGCACCAGCAGTTGGAAGTCCGAATCCTTCGGTTCCTCCAACACCGAATACACCGCCCACACAATTTCCTCCTCCGGGAGGTCAACCTTAGGCTTGCTCCGGCAGTCCTGAGGTCATCAGAGAAATCATTTCGTTGCAGTCTAACTGCATATTCCATAGATGAATCAGGATTGTCGTCGACCCCTTAAAACGGTGTCGGCAGTCTCTCCACGCAGGCTCAGGAAGAGCTTCGAGGAGTCAAGGAGGATACCGATGCGGAAACTGTTGCTGCTGATCGTGTTAACGACAACCCTGACTGTCACGTCCGGATGTGTAGTTCCTATCTGGTCAGCCACTCCAGACGAGCGTGTTCGACAACTGATTTATCAATCAGAAAACTATCGTCACGTTCCAAATATCTGGGACCGAATCTGGGGCTTTGATATGCCCGATCTCGCGACACCTTACCGTACACACGGTGGCGTGATTTAATTTGTGCCATGCTCAGATCATGTCTTCAAAGACGATCTGATTGTTGGTAAGAGTAGATTCCTCAATAATTGAAATTGTGGAATCATCGATATCAAATCCTAAAATAGAATTATAAGCGACAGCGCATGAGTTTCAAAAACTCGTTCGCTGTCGCTTTTTTACGTCGCATCCTGAATTCTAAACATGATGTGATGATCTCTGGTTGCCACTGTCTCATTTCAAGATTTTTTTAAAATGCCGATTTGCGGATGACGGGCTGTTACTTAAGGTTCAGTTCTCCCAGTCAAAACCTCTCTCGCAAAAAAAACATGAATTTTGTCTGGATGAGGTCGTAACTTCAGTCTTTCTTCTTATTCGCAGCGGTTTCAAAGCGTTCTTCATAGTGGGTTGAGTCTTCAGAATACCTTGAACTCATCAGCAAGAATCCAAGTGTGAGATCTCGTCTCAGCTGCTCTCAAGCAGGTTCTCATCCTTGACCTTGGTGTAGATTGGTTGTAATCTACCATACTGCTTATTAAGTACTGGTTATCCTATTTGTGTTAACTTATCTCACTGGTCGATGAACTTACGAAATACTGAAATCTTCTGTGAAATTGCGACTCATCGCAGCTTTTCCAAGGCTGCGAGCGTGAGACAGATTTCGCAGCCAGCTGTTAGTCAGGCATTACAGCAACTTGAAGAACACCTTGGGGTTACGTTAATAGACCGGTCTCAAAGACCGATTCAATTAACTTCCGAGGGAACCATTTATCACGATCGATGTCAGAAATGGTTACAAGACTATCGTGAGATTGAAGACAGCCTTCATCAGAGCAGCGGTCGATTGACGGGACGTGTTCGCGTCGCCTCGATTTACTCGGTCGGTCTGCTGCAAATGGCTGACTATGTCACTCGCTTTCGCAACGAATTCCCGGATGTTGATCTGACTTTGAACTATGCCCGTCCAGATGATGTTTACAGCCAGTTATTAAGAGACGAAGTCGACTTAGGCATTGTTTCATTTCCGAAGGATGGAGGAGACATCGGCAGCGTGCATTGGCAGGATCAGGAAATGGTCTTGGCTGTTGCCTGCGGGCATCCATTAGCAGTTTTGGATTCCATTTCACTCTCTCAAATCGATGGTGAAAACGTCGTTGCATTCACGAATGACTTGATGATTCGCAGGAAAACAGAGAAACTACTGAAGAAGTCGAATCTGACCGTCAATGTTGTGCATCAGTTCGATAATCTTGAGACCATTAAAAGAGCGGTTGAAATCAATTTAGGAGTGGCGATTCTGCCGCTTGCTACATTACGTCGAGAATTGGAATTTAATACTCTCAAGTCAATTCCATTCTCGGACTGTGACTTCGTTCGCCCACTGGGTATTGTTCATAAACGTCACAAACATTTATCTCGTGCTGCTGAAAAGTTTGTCGAATTACTCCACGAAGACTTACCTCCAGACGAGACCCTATCCAATAAATCGCCTGATTTCTTCAGTGCGAATTCAGAATACGAAAAACATTAAACGGCTACAAAGACAGTTTTCAAAACATCAGGATGTGTCAAATACTCCAATAGCCTTCTGCTCAGAGTATTTTGGAAAACTGGACGCCAATGAGTTCTCATCATCAGGACAAAGAAGTGAAATCGATTTCTGGATGCTGAAATTGCATTTAAGAAAACGGGATCATTGCCCAAAGACCATAGTGAATCATGCACATTGATCATGATTCAGACAGCAGGAATAATAGAAGATGACAACTCAACTTCCCCCTGGATTAACTCGCTACCCAGAAGCACAAGGGCTGTACGATCCAAATAACGAACATGACTCATGTGGAGTTGGGTTTGTCGCTCACATTAAAGGCAAACCTTCGCATCAGATCATCATGGACGCAGATCGCATTCTGCGGCATATGACTCATCGCGGTGCCTGTGGCTGTGAAGAAAACACTGGCGACGGGGCAGGCATCTTGGTCGGATTGCCACACAAGTTCCTGAAAAAAGTTGCCAAAAACGATCTCGGTGTCGAACTTCCAGAACCGGGCAAATACGGTGCAGGAATTATCTTTCTCCCTAAAGACGAATCTGCACGTGCTGAGTTCAAAGAAATCATGGGCGCGCTCGTTCAAGAGCAAGGACAAAAGCTGATCGGCTGGCGAAATGTGCCTCAACGGTGTGAACTCGCCGACATTGGTCCATCCGCGAAGTCCGCTGAACCTTACATGGAAATGTTGCTCGTCGGAGCAGCAGACGGAGTTGATGAAAACGAATTAGAACGCCAGTTGTTCCTGATCCGTAAAATGGCGAGCCACCGTATTCGCGAAGCGAAACATCCTCATG
>JABJMI010000418.1 GCA_018659505.1 Planctomicrobium sp. | reverse complement strand
TGATCTGTTCAGTTGTGTAACGAACTTGAGGCATGCTTTCTTCTCCTTGTCTAAAACGGGTTCAGTATGACCAGTGTCTATAAAAAACTGGTACCGTTATAGGGGGGAAGGTCAAGCCTCGCCCTTCTTCTCACTCCTCCGATGTCAACAGACGCCTTAAGCTCATTCAAAAGCTTAAAGACAGCATAAGTAATTCGCAGTAACACGACATGCACATGTGGGATTGCTTAATCTATATCAGAAGGAGCGAGTCCCATGACCTGAAGTTCACAAGTAAACTTCGCTTAATTCAGTGACGAGAATAATATAGAATCGGTGTAGTTCAATACTGTGTCCTTCGACACATCTCGAAACAACAGCATCAGGTTCTAGAGTCTATGAGTCTCCATGAAATCAGCACTCTTCAGTTCGTAGTTCTTTTTGGGTTTTCGTTGTTCGCTGTCTCTACTGCATTCGCAGAGCAAGAGCCGATATCGCAAGATCTCGTGACTCCCGAAATGACCACAGAAGAGCCAGCTGCCGGTCGATGTGTTCGTCAGGTAGCACCAGAATATCAAGGGACAGATGTCTATCACGCCTTGTATTTGCCTACCGACTGGAAACCGGGCGGTAAGTATTCGGTGATCGTGGAATACACAGGCAATAAATTCGCTGAGTGTGGTTCAACTGGCGAGGTGAAAGATGCGAACCTTGGCTACGGACTCACCGGAGGTGTCGGGTTCATTTGGGTCTCAATGCCTTACATTAAAGAAGGTAGGAAGGAGAATACAGTTACGTGGTGGGGCGACAAACAAGCGACAGTCGACTACTGCAAGACAAACTTGCCGCGCATCTGCGAACAGTTTGGCGGTGATCTCGACAGTCTGTTTATCTGCGGTTTCTCACGCGGAGCGATTGGAGCGAGTTACATTGGTCTCGCAGATGATGGGATCGCATCATTTTGGAAGGGGATGGTCACGCATGACCATTTCGATGGCGGCAGATCATGGGGCTATCCTGAGAGCGATCGCAAGTCGGCACTCGTGCGTCTCGCACGATTAAAAGGACGTCCGGTCCTCGCATGTGGAGGAGGAAATGATTTCCTGCGAGAGCATCCGGAACTGGCAGAGTTCACGATTCTCAGACCGCCAGTCGCTGAGATTTTTGATATCCCGGACGGAAAGGTGATTCATCCGCACACCGATTTATGGATGCACCGTGAAAGCAAGTTTCGTGACGAAGCACGCCAATGGTTATCCCGACACAAGTAGCTGCCTCGTAAAAAGAAGATGCCACACCCAAACGATTGAGTGTGGCATCCATACTTTTTGAGAGTCACTAAGTGGTGTTTCTATTTCCCGATGGAGGATTGAGCAGCGATGTTTAAGATGAGTTGTCTCTCTTCTTTTGTCAGCAAGCCTGCTTTGTTCAGACTTTTTGTCAGTTTCGCGATTTCGCTAACAAACTTCCCATGATTCTTTGCGTTGTCAGCGGCATCTTGAATCAGTTCAGAAACAAGTGTTCCGTTATAGTCAAAGTCAGCGATCTCTGTATCAACACCATCGATCACAATGTTCGTCACGATTGCTCGAAACGAATCGACCCGGTAAAACCAGGTACTGAATTCACCGGTTTGAAAATTTTGCGAACTCAGAACAACGATGGAAAACTCCGAATCTGAGGAGATATCGCCTGCGGGATCGAATTCAAGCCAGTCTGCAACTCCATCGCCAGCTGCCCTCTGATCAAAGTTTTCAAAACGAGTGATTTTGACGGCACCATTATCATCAAAGATGTTTTCAATGAAATGAACCGAGTCCGATGAAGTCGGTGTCTGGCATGGGTGGTCGAAGCTGGCAGCTGTCAGATTGCCACTATCTACTGTTGTCCCCGATACGTAGCCGCTTTCAGTGACGACATCGACAGCGAAGAGACCCGAGAACCAAAATGCTTCTTCGCCACAAGTTTGTGGAGACGTGCTAACCTGATCTGCCTGAGCACCATAATCGATTGTCAGAACCCCTGATAAACTTTCTCCGAAATCGGGACCAAAACCAAATTCCCTCTGAGCGGTGAACTCAAACTGACCCGTTTGAGAATACGCAGCATTTGTAATCAACAGACTTAAAATCAAAGCGATTGTTTTCCCGCGTAGCATGATATCTCCTGTTTTCCAAAAATTTAGCGACGAAACGTCCTTGAATTGAATAAAGATTTTCAAAACACATCAGATTCGGTGTCATATGTATTAACCTATGTCACAATTTGGAATTCGTCCAAAAAAATCTTAAAAGAATTTGACAATCCCAAAATGACTGGGAAGAACCAAATTTCGGCTTTAGAAATGTTGCACGTCCGGTATCATCGGACGTGGATTAAAGCATTCTGGACCAGTGAAATTGGTCTAACTTCATGTAATGAGAGGAATGAAATCATACTCTGGTAAGACGCGTCATCTAGCCTACTAAGATGTTTTAAGTCTGTTTACAACGTCGACTTTTGTGAACCCAGCGATCCGTGGTTGCTACTTCACTCAAGTGTCACCGGTGGCAGTTGAGAATTTCAATAATAGGTCACAGAGATGCCGAAACTGACAATGTATGTGGGATTACCCGGTTCCGGGAAAACACATTACCTGATGGAGAATTACTCGGAGCATCTTCCAGATGTGACACATCCATCATTCAGATATGGAAAGTCAGGGCTACCTGAGGTCGTTGCAGAGCTTTTTTCTGGCAGGGACGTTGTCGCTGAGGATTCATATTATTGTTGCAAAAACCATCGAAACAGCCTTAAGGACTGGCTAATGCCCTATATTAAAGACTTGCTTATTGAGTGGAAATTCTTTGAGAACAAACCAGAGATCTGTTTTTGCAATATTTTCGGAGATGTAATAAGGCTGGAACGCAGAGAGCACAGAAGGTTTTGTGCATTCTTCAATCTCTATCAAGACTACACTCCCGATGAAGATTGCCTGGACCAGATCCCAGTTCATCACACTTACAGCGATGATTCAAAAATGGTCAAAAAAGCGAAGATTGCATTTCAGAAATTCCAGAAACTTCTGCAGACCAATCCGAGTCAAACGGACCTAGAGAAGTTTGCCAAGAAATTGATCTCCCGACATGGATAGCTATTAAAGATTAAACCCTCTAAGTTTCGTAGGACCTGTAAAACAAGTCCTACTTCACTTCAAAAGATTTCAAGCAACTCGTAAAGATCTGAAATTTACTCAACGACGAAAGAAACTTTATTTGGTCCCTGATCAATTTTGAATTTTAAGGGAGTCGTGGTTTCGTTGTAGTATTCGTCAGGAACACTGGTGTCTAGTGTGACAGCGAAGGCTTCTTGTGCTTCCGGTTTAGCACGAGGTGCGAGGTACGCGACGTATTCTCCAGTAAGGATAGGTTCGGGAAACGCAAACTGACCATCTTTGATGTTGCAACTCACAGCATTGCCTGTTGCTGGAGCAAAAACGATGAGATCAAGCTCGGTCGTAGGAGCCTTTTTGAATTCTATAATTCCAGAGACAGTTCCTTTGGGAAGTGGTGCCTCACCACAGCCACTAAAAAAAGACAGGGACGCTATCAACAAGAAAGACAAACTGCAAAGTCGATTGAACAATTGATTCTCCGGTGGTATTTCTGAAGAAGAAGCACCTCCAGATGGAGGTGCTTTTTAAGAAGCAATGTAAAAAACGTGCGACGGTTACCATTCACCAACGGTTTGTCGATCTCTTTTGGCACACAGTAATTTTAAAGTACCGAAATCGATATTCTCCGACAAGAAGTGGATCGACCCGTCCGCCATTAATACTTGAGCACCTCCAACGTGCTCAGAATTAATGACTGTGTTGTTCCGGTAGCGAGTATCTGTTGCACCCGTCTGAATAACATCGGAGTTAATGGCAAAACGAACGCAGGTTGTTCCTGCTTGCCATAGGTCACCACACCCTCCCGGATTGGTGATCGGATTCACATGCCGAGCACCATGCCATCCGCTGTAATAGTTGGCATACAATACTCGATCATTAGTAAAACCTGATTGCTCTGCGACAATCATAGTATTACTTGACCCGTCTTTCGCATCTTTGATTTTGAAGTTCTGATTGGCGACTAACAAGCCATTATTACACGACCATCCGTGACCACAGTCCCTCCATCCACTTTGAGGTCCAGGAATAGGTGGCGCTGCTCCCTGAATCCCAACATAGTGGTGGTTCAATCCCCTTTGAGTGTTCGACCAAGTGTTCTCGCTATTATCAAATGGGCCAATGGAACTGGAAGGACAGATAAAAGCAGCCATTTGGAAGTCGATGAGAACTTCATTACCGGCGAAGCTGTTGCCTGCAAAGTTTCCAGTTTCAAAATTGAGTTGGTTATAGATCGGTGCTTGATCGAGGTAAGGCAAAACCGCAGATCGCCAGTTCGCAGAATTTTTCATAGCCCAGTCTGTCATTCCTCGAGCGCCAATTGGGAATGTATCGTAGGTGTCATGGTAATTATGTAGAGACAAGCCAATTTGCTTGAGGTTATTTTTGCATTGAGTTCTACGAGCTGCTTCTCGTGCCTGCTGAACAGCTGGGAGTAAGAGAGCAATTAAAATTGCAATAATTGCGATGACAACCAATAGTTCAATGAGCGTAAAGCCACGATTTCGAGAATGAGGATTTTAGGTAGATTTCATGATTCAACCTTGGCGAAATGAGAAAGAAAACAAAACAAGCAATCCACTAGAGCCTGAAGCTCTTTAGTATAAAATTAGCCGATTTAATGCCTACTCTTCCTGTAGGTGAGTTTTAGAGGAAACTTCATTTCCAAAACCAAAACACTCAACACTAACTTTTAAAAATTGGAAATCTTCACATTCAATAAGAGGATCGAAAGTTAAGATTATTAATTTTAGATGTTGATATTTAGAATGAATGTGGCTTTTGGAGTTTACACAAACTCCTATTGGAAATGTGCGAAATAAGAATTATGGAATATCTGAATTAGTGAGATGCGAATAATAAGCATACAACAGACGAAGCAACCAATCAACAGCCGTTTATGGGATTTCATGAATCCATATACATTTCTCTTGTTTCACCTCGATGCTCAGATGCAAATCAAGAACGCAGAAATACAGAAGACTCCTACGACACCAAACTCTCAACCAATCGAAGCATCACGGGAACCGTTGTCACAACGAACAGACCGGCGATGACTAACATTAGTAACAGAGTCACTCCCTGAGCGATGACTTTCTTCTTCTGTTCGATAGGTAAGAAGTGTATCGCAAATGCAATGACGATCAGAATCGGCAACAGGCAGGCATAGATTGGGGAGAGAACGAGCTCTGTGGATTTGGGGATTTCAACATCGAAATCTTCCAGGGTCTTCCAGGCGATTTTCCCATAGCGGAAGATCAGCACAGAACCCATCGCACCGATCAGAAGATTCACAATAAACAGGACACCCTCAATCCATGAATTGAGAGGAGATTCTGACTCGGAGAGTTGTCGTGATTCTTCAGACATGTGAATGATTCTATCTAGCGCAATAAGAAGTCACCACGGAAACACGGAGAAATAAAAAACGATCTGTTTCTATTGATGCTTAGTGCCTGTCCGGTTTTATAGAGATTGCAAACGCAATGAACTCAACAATGCTGATCGTTTCAAAGCCAAATTCTCTTTTGGGCATCTAGAATTCACTTCAAGATACTCCCCCGATCAGCGATTCGAAATCCCAAATAATCTTGCCTCAGTGCTCTCCGTGCCTTTATGGTGAATCATTTCTTAGAAGATCTGTAGCCATTAATATCCCGGAAGAGCTTCAATTACGGAGAGACCTTATTAGAAGAATTGATGAAGTCTGGCATCTCGCTGAGCGTACGAACCTCTTCATCGGTCAGTAATCCACAAGCTCGATCCTCAAATCCAGACGCAACGTGCCAGCGTGACAGGGCATCGAATAGACAGTCTGACTTGCCAGTGATGACTCCGTACTTGTTCTTGAACTCGCTTGATTCTTCGGGAGAGAGATCCTGACACTGACTCAATAGAAGGTAATGACCCTCACCAGCGAAATCTAAATGTAGTTCCTGAAACTGTGTCGCTGATTTCCCAGAAAGCTCGAAGGAACTTTGCAATGGTCCACAGGAAATCAGCCTTTGAGCGTGCTCTGGTTCTGATTTCATGAGATGCGCAGCTGTCTCGCACGCAGCGTAAACAATCGCTTCATCAAGGTAATTGGAGGAGTAGTCTTCTTTGGAAAGGTGCTTGTCCCAGACGTCGAGCAATAAATCGAGTTGCACCTGAGCCGGCACGCTCTTCAGGAAGGGAACATGCGTCAGGAACCCGAAAGCACGATGACTCCCCAGGTCTAACTGTTCCGCAAGAACGAGTCGTTCCTGGGTTTCGAGAAAAGCTATTCGAAACGCGATGTAAACGCGTTCTGAGTACGGCAGGTATTTATCGGCGAATTTGATCATGGATCTCCAAAATGGCAAACCATGTACCTCTCTACAATAGTTTCTTTTCAAAATTGAGCCTGTTTCTCGTAAACTCTTAAATCACAGGGTGTTCCATGTTGCCTAGTCGGCTTGGTTTAACCTCACTGCAATCCCGCAGCGTCGCGAAAAGTCAACGTGATTGGTGAAAGCAGTCAACACGTTGCTATTTAACAACGCTCTTGTTGAATCGAGATCAGACATCCGGCTAGGTCTGCCAGTCCGTTGGGAAGCTCTACTCTACCCAGCACATGACAAATCGCGATAGAAGAACTACTACTCGAGCTGTTCGTTGGACAGAATTGGAACTTCTCGACCGGATGCGAAGTGCGATTGTGATGCAATGCAACTCGCCGTTGCGAGGTCGGATGATGTATTTGGTGGTGGTGGGTGAGTATACTTTGTCCACGCTCTCCATAGCTATTTCGTGAAATCGCGCTCACCCCATTTTGGGTCAGAATAGTCGCTCCCGTCAATCAAACGAAAGAAAACTTACGATGCATCTCAGTTTCCTGAAGAAATATTGCCTTGCGGCTGTGGTGGTCTTCGTCATTTCAGACGGCAGAGCGGCATTGGCAGAAGAACCTCTGAAGATTTTCATTCTGGCCGGTCAGTCAAACACCGTCGGACACGCAAGAGCTCACACGATTGCCACCCTGTTCGCATCAGACAATCCGCGAGACAAAGAGCTTCTCGAGTTAGTCATTCAGAAAGACAGCGGGCTTTCCCGAAAGACGTTAGAGGCACAGTTGGCGCGCGGTGTGAAACTTGATGAATTCACCGGCGGGATTTCCAACGACAAAATCAAAGCCATGAGCGACGGGCCTGAAAAGACGGCATTGGAAGCCAAAGTGAAAACGCTCAAAGACCAGCAAGAAGCCGAAAAGAACAAGATCACTTCGTCCTGCATCGTCTCAGATCGGGTTTACATCAATTCGATTGCCGATCGAAACAAAAAGTCGGGAAAACTTGGTGTGGGATACGGCGGCGACGGAAAGAAGATTGGCCCCGAGTATGCCTTCGGTCTGTCGATGGCAAAGAAAATTGACGGCCCGATCCTGTTGATCAAAACTTCCTGGGGCGGCAAGTCACTCAATTACAATTTCCGTCCGCCATCGGCTGGACCATACGAGCTCAGCGAAAAAGAGAAGGCAAGCGGCAAGGCCGAAGACATCAAGAAAAATGCCAGCTTGAACTATCGGATGATGAATGAAGCCATCCATCAAGTGCTTGATAATCTGAAAGACAACCATCCGGCGTACGATGCAAAAACGGGCTATGAGATCGCGGGGTTTGTTTGGTTCCAGGGTTACAACGATCAATTCTCGCCGGAGTTCCGAGACAATTACAAAAACAACATGATCAACTTCATCAAAGATGTTCGCGAAGAATACAAGGTGCCGCAGATGCCATTTGTGATTGGCGTGTTGGGGACAGGAATGACCGCCGAAAAAGTCGCTGCAAACCAGGTCTCAGTCGCACAACGAGAAGCCGCGAAGGCACCGGAATTTGCAAACAATGTCGCGGCCGTTGAAAGCTACACCGAGTACTCAATGTTCTCGAACAAGGTCTTCCAAAAAGGATGGCCCGAACACTATCACGAGTGGGACACAGTCGGCAGCGATCGCCCGTATCACTATCTCGGCAGCGGAGCATTCTTTGTTAGGCTTGGTGATTCCTTCGCAAACTCGATGGCAGATTTGATCGCGAGGCAGAAGAAGTAGTCGCAGGGCACTCTTTGTCGCACGTCGTCTCTGGAGATCATCATGACCGCATTGATTTAGTTTACTTCAAAGGCGGGTCGGGTGGCACGAGCTGAGTGCAGCGGAGCGGAACGGTGGTCGTGGCAACTTTGAGAGCGAGGTTGATCGTTACATTAACCTCAACTCCGCGCTCGCCACGCCCATCACTTCACTCCGTTACGTTCTGGGTCGTGCCACCCGACCCATCTGACTGTCCCGAATTCAATAGATTTTGAAGACGTAGGGGCTCCCGCTTCGTATCAATGAGATCATCTTCAGTGGGACAGACCCCCGCCAAGCCTACTCTTGCTTCCAAATGAGCCTTTCGGTTAAGCCACATAGATTTGAATAGCCATTTCTGAAACTTGTGAGGTGTCCGTCCAGAAACCATGTCAATCCTCCATAAGATGACGCATCTATTCCGATCAAGTTGCCTGTTGAGAGGGAAATCGTGAGTCCTAAGATGTTTTCGCTGTCACCCTCCCTGAAGAATCCAGTGATCTCGGTTAGCTCTGGCCCTCTATCACTTGAGTCACATCTGAAACAAAACAAGTCAAAAAGCGAGACTGCAGCAAATTCTTCATCTGGAACATCAGCCTTCGAATTCATTATGGCTCCGGCGACAGACATTGCTGTTATTTGGACAATCTCTCGACCGAGAGGCTGCGTCATAGTCAAAGAAGTGCCATCTTCAAACTCAATGACAAGTGTTCCACCTTCCGCTTTTGACCACTTTTTATAACCATCATCTGACTCCAATTCACAGATCGCCACCACGTCTGTTATCGGCTTTCCTGCTGCTTCACAAAATATGCCAATCATAAGCTCTTGTAGGGCAGGCTCCCGCCCCTTCCTTCTAAGGTGATTTTACCGCATGAGAACCGGTCAACATTATTGGCGATTTCTCTCACGTTGTGTTATGCGGGAGTCCGGTAGGGTGCGTGAAGCCTTTGCGTAACGCACCACATCGGACGTCGAATTTGGTGCGTTACGTTGTTCGCTTCACACACCCTACAACAACGAACTTCTGGATTGACCTCAATTCTCTACTGAATCGACATCAAATACGCAATCAGGTCTGCCATCATCGAGACTGTAACCTCTTTCTCCAAACCTTCGGGCATGATGGACATGCCGGTGCTGACCATTTCTTCGATGTCGCTGCGGAGGATGGTGTCGGTTTTTTTCTCTGCTCGCAAGAGTGTGACGGATGTCGCTGTCTCGTCTGCGATCATGCCGGTGTGTGTCTTGCCGGATTCTAATAGGACCAGGTAATTCACATACTTTGGATTTACTTCACGATTGGGATCGAGCACGTTGAACAGAATTGTTTCAGGACCGCGGTTTTGGATAGTGGCGAGGTTGGGACCGATTTCGGTGCCTTCTCCGTTTAACTGATGACAGGTTGAGCAATTCTTGAGGAAGACCTTCCTTCCCAGACCGGCGTTTCCGCTGAAGTCTAATGCTTCGCGATATTTTTCGATGACTGCCAGTCGAGTCGGGCGATTGGAACTCTTGAGCAACGCTACGACACGTCCAACCAGTTTGGCATCTTTGGACTTTTGCAGCGTTTGCAGTCGAACCGAACTGACCTCAGCCAATTTGATGTCACCTTCTTCAATCGCAGTTAAGACTGCGTCCCTGCCGGTTGAGCGTCCGAAGAGAGTTTCTTCCGCTTCCAATCGCAGAGTTGGGCTCAGGCGGTTCCAGTTTTTGATCAGATGCTCGGTGAGTAGTTGGAACTGGTTGGTTGCCAAGGTGTTGATCGCAGCCGACTGGATTTGCTGCGGAGTGGTTGACTCCAGTAATTCCAACAGCAATTGCGAATCCGCTTCTACTTTGGAGAGCTGAAGTGTTTCAATGGCTTGCACTCTGGAAGCGACAGCAGCTTGTGAGTTGAAGGCAATTTCTCTGGAACCATTGAGGACATCATCGAGAACTTGTTTCAGATCGCCAGTTTCTAACTCTCTTCTTAACTCTGGTTTCTTACTTAGTGCTGCTGTGACAAGAGCTGCTTTCAAGCTGGTCTTAGCGACAGGGAGCCTTGAGACTTTTTTCAATGCTTCGTTGATCACTTTAGTAGAACTTTGAGAAACAAACTGTTCGAAAGTTTTGATTAACAATGGGTCACCAACATTTCCATTCTTTTCAAATAAGCCATTATTCTCTAATGACAATGAGTCACTAGCGTTCTCACTATTCATCAGTAGCAGATCGAAAAAATTTTCGATCTCTTCTTTGGACGAACTCATCGCCGCTAAGAAAAGCCAAGGATCAGTTTGATCCAACATCAGTAGGTTTGTAAGTATCCAGTAGCGTTCTCTAACCGATAAACTTCCAGCCGTAAAAGCGAGCTCGTAGCGAACACGAGCATCTGCACTATGTTTCAGTTGACTGAGTGATTCATTCAATTGAGCAACTCTTGGATGACGTCGAGCGATACGGATAGCGACTTCCCGTACTCGCGGGTTTTCATCTCGCAGAGCGATCTTGAGTGACTCGATTGG
>JABJMI010000462.1 GCA_018659505.1 Planctomicrobium sp. | reverse complement strand
TGGACATAAGTATCCAAACTTGCAGCGAATGTATTGTTTCTTCTCAACACAATCGGCTCGACAAGATGCTCGAAAAGTTGCGCACCGTTGTCGATTTCGCTCTCCTAAGAGAAACATGTTGTATCGAAGCCACTGCACGCATGCTGTGTCGCTGCACAGGTATGGACCTGTTGAGAATTCTGCGTACGGATCGTAGTTGTTAATCACTCCAGCGGGACAAGTCTCACAAACTTGACCAGTTACTGGCTGAGCTTCAGGAGACTGTCCACGGACAGTCAGTTGTGGTTGTGCATTGTCGCTGATACGAACAATACCGGACGATTGAGGACTGCCTAAACGAACGACACCCTCAGCATCATCTGCTGAAGCGGGGATCGTCGCCAGGACGAGTGCTGCCGCGGCGAACCGCATGCTCCAATTGCGAACAAGAGTCATCATGATTCTAATTCCTGGGTCTAAGATTTCATTACTTCCACACGTTAAAACTTAGAGCGAACGTGACACCCGAGGGTGAAGTTCGATCAAAGAAATAAGATGTAGAGTGAATTACTGCTGGCGTCAGTAAGAATCTTCTGCCTCCTGATGGAGGGCGACAAGTCATCCGTGACAGCGATCAGCAAATGGGTTGAGTAAGTAACTTCATTTCAGTACCACTACTGTGCGGGCAGCGTGGCAACTGAGATGAAACAGGTCGTGCTTAACTATTGAAGAAATAATTCGCCGCTGGCTAGTCATTTCTGTTTGGGCGGAAGCCTGAGAACAATGGGTGACGTGATTTGTATTTCACAATCACTTCAGTTCCCTGTAGCTTCACTTGCTCGTGCTGACGAACTCCAAATGGAGTCCAGACCCAGCCACCTTTGACGCTGTAGTAGTACGGTCCGTACATCGCGTGGTACTGATGTGGATACAGCATTTCATGTGGAGCGAACGCTTGATTCGTAATAATTGTTCCACCATTCCATGCCGGCGTATGTTGCACTGGGCTTGGATAAAGTGGAGCGTTCAGTTGCGGATAGGACTGTTGCCCCGGAACGTATCCCGGAGCATGTTGATGTCCATGTGCAGCGTTGATTGGCTGCGGCTGCTGATTTTGTGCGTTTGCTGTACTGAGCATCGCAACTGCGACAAGTGCCGCGGATAACTTGATTGATGTAGAGAACATTTCACCCTCCCTGCGTTCTCGCCGAACACGCGAGTCACCCCCCGTGACTACAATGGTGTTCTATTGGATTTGGACAGTCTGCATGTCAGACTGTGAAGAACAAAACAGAAACAGAGTCCTTCAGTCATCAAGTTCGGCTACAACCAATCGTGACGATGAGTGATTTCGTGTACGTTTCAACGAAAGGCGCACGTTTTCCGAATGTATGGCTCTCATTGGACTTAAACTGCCCTGATAATCATTGAAGACTGTAAAATAAGCAGACTCTTCTTCTCCCAAAAAGCCAACGTAAACCACGCAGGTTCTCATATGAACGCTCCCTCAGAAACAATCCGTCTTGGTATCCTAGGTTGTGGTCGAATCGTGACCCGACGAGTTCTGCCTTCGTTGCAAGAATCAGAGTCAGTACAAGCAGTCGGAATCGCCAGCGAACGACCCGGCGTTGCCACTGAAACAGCCAAACAGCACAGCATCCCCAACAGCTTTGAAAACTATGACAGCTTGCTTGCGTCGTCAGAGGTAGACGCTGTCTATATCCCCTGCACAGGGGATCAACACCATCGCTGGGTGATTGCAGCTGCCAAAGCTGGCAAACATGTTTTGTGTGAGAAGCCATTAGCTCCGAGCTTTCAAGAAGCTGAAGAGATGGTCGCTGCGTGTGCAGAGAATAACGTCATCCTCCAAGAAGCATTCATGTGGCGGCAACACGACCGGGCTCAACTGCTCAAGAAAACAGTTGCTGACGGAGCCATTGGAAACCTGCGAATCATTACCGTCAGCTTTTCATTCAACATTGATCGCAATGATTGGCGACTGAGACCTGAAAAGGGCGGCGGAGCGATGTGGGATCTCGGTTGTTACGGCGTCAACGCGGCTCGCTTCCTGACTGATGAGGAGCCTGAAGATATCTCGGCTGCTGCCCACTGGTGGGAGACCGGCGTCGACATGAGTATGCGGATTGGGCTGACTTTTCCGAATGAAGTCCTGACAAACATCGATTGCAGCTTCGAAGCCCCGTTCCGCTGCCGCATGGAGATTGTCGGTGATGACGGACGAATCGTAGTCGATCCCGCTTTCCAACCGGGCGAGACACCTTCATTCCAACTCTGGAAATCAGCGGAGAGGGACGAACCGATGGAAACCATCCAAGCAAACCCCAAAGACCAATACGCCTGCCAGCTTGATGCCTTTGCAGCTGGGATTAGCAAGGGGCAATTAGTCCAAGGTGCGGAGAATGGATTGCAAAACATGCGAGTGATGGAAGAGATTCTTGCTGACGCCAAAGCGAATCGAAGATAAACATTTGGCGAGCGGGGAGCGTAAGCTCCCTGTCCAAGCGGCATTGTGAAATCGCTGATATTGAATTCGTACGAGAACGCGGATTTTCGCGGATGCGGCGGATTCACGCTGATTAAATTTCTCGTAATGATAATTCAACATCCAATGACCTTTGAACTACGATTGTGACTCCGGTCAATTACCTATCCGAGAAAATCCGCCGCATCCGCGTCAATCCGCGTTCTAAAAATTGTTGAGCAACGCCACAAAAAATGTTCGCTGACATATGGGGTGAGTATTATAGTGAGTAGTGATCATAGTATTTATTCAACCCCTTATTCGTGAGACACGTGCATTGGAATCAAAATGAATAAACCCTCGGATAAATTGATTGAACAGAGAGTGCGAAATCGTTTAATCGAGTCATTCGATGTATTTGCGGATGAAGCAGCAGTCGATGTACTTGGCACGGATGGAATCATAGAGATATGGTATGACTACGTAGATAATGATTGGATTCAACTTTCTAACCAACCGGTTTACACCGAAGAAGAGCTTGCTTCAATTCACAGATTTCATGAATTGCTAGAGAGTGTCTACAAGAAGATACCAAGTACGTTCAACATCTCCGATTTAGTCAGCTGCAAAGAATGGGCTGAACTGTCGGCTTTAGCTCAGGAGTCACACGACATCTTTATGAAAAATGGACTTTCCGATGAAGAAAAAGAGAGCCACAAACAAGTCTGGATTTGACTTAATCCAGCATGATGCAATCCTTAAGGAAGCAGTAAAGCGACTACGATCTCACTCCATGTTCCAATGACAAAAACACTCTGCGATCTTACGAAAGAACTCAAAAGCGACCCCAAGTCGTTCGCGATCTACGTGAAGAACGCCACACATGTCTGCAAGAAATGCGGTCGGGCAGCGAACGACAAGAAACGGCTCTGTAAGCCAGTCAAACTGGATGACTAACTGTTCAACTGCTTAAATTTCAACGCAAAGTCGCAAAGACACGAAGGTGCACAGGTTTGTAAGTACACCATCACAAGTTTTTTCGTTTTACCCAACAACTTGAATCCAGATCCTTCTGGTCCTGTTTCTTTCACTCCTTTGCGACTTCGCGTCTTTGCGTTTATTTTTCTGTCTAATATCTATGCGTATTGAGCCACACTCGAATTCGTAAGCAAAATTGCTGACGAAACACCCTTTTCAAACCGATCATCAATGAATACAATGCTTGACCATATTTGAAACATGATCACCATTGGTGATAGATAATACTTCGAGGATATCATGGCAAAAACACAACGAAAACTGAAAAAAGCCAACCACGGCAAACGCCCGGCAAGTGCGCAAGCACGCCGCGCAAAGCGAAAGATGATAAAGACTTAGAGTCTTTCGTCGCAAATAATGATTACACAATTAGCCGGACACTTTAAGTGTCCGGCTAATTGCATTTATACCGATGTCAGAAGTTGCCGTATCCATGATGAAATATCGAAATCCGATGACTTTCTTACTCATCATCGCTGCCGGATTCATTGGACTGGCAATTCTTAACTCGAGAATGGATTACGTCCCTACGGGCACATTCGCTGCCGATTATTACTATTTGCCATTACGTGAATACGTTGATCCAGCAGACCAATACGAAATGGAAGTGACTGTCATTAACCTCTGGAACGCCAAGAGGAGACGTGATAATACGCTCAAATTCGCTCTCCATTTAGTTCCGATGGTGTGTATACTGATCTCGTTGTATTGTCTTTGGAAACCTGACAAATCTTAAAACACTCTGGGGCAACGTCGGAAATGCTGCGCACAACGACTTCTCAAATCCGTTATGGTCCGCAGAATCTAAAATCCATCATCGACGGTCGTAAGTTTGTGATTATGGCCGTTAAACAGCATTAAAGAATCAGCATGTGAACCGATATCAACACATTATTTGGGACTGGAATGGGACTTTGCTCAACGACGTTGATTTGTGCGTTGATGTGATGAATCGAATGTTGCTGAAACGAGGAATGTCTGGAATCGATACGATCCGATATCGGGATATTTTCGATTTCCCAGTTGAGTCATATTATCGCGAACTAGGGTTTGATTTCGCTGTCGACTCTTTCGAAGGTTTAGCGCATGAGTACTGCGACGAGTATGATCAGCGTGTTCTTGAGTGCTCGCTGCAAGCTGGCACGCTGGATATTCTAAGAACACTGTCTGATACAAAAATTCAGCAGTCAATCCTATCTGCCTGTGAGCAGAACTCCTTGCTCAGGGTAATCGAACACCATGGTCTTACGCCACATTTTTCCGATGTTGTCGGGCAAATGAACAGTTACGCAACCGGAAAGATCCTAGCGGGTCGTACTTTGGTTGAAAGATCAGCGATAAGCTCATCGAATACGTTACTCATCGGTGACACACTTCACGACTTGGAAGTCGCAAAAAGCCTCGGTGCCACTTGTGTCCTGATCGCAAATGGACATCACTCAAGGCATCGCTTGAGTGCAGGGCATGAAGATGTTGTCGATTCGCTTGAAGGTGTCTTGGAATATGCGGTTTAGCATTACTCACATTTCAACGGAGTATTCATGTCTTCTGTCATCGAAGATCTCAAGCAATGGGGACCGGACGATTCTTATGAGAGAATGTCCAGTCTTCAGGCTCAAACGTATACCTGGAATCTAGCAACCTCTCACTACGAGAACTTCCCTGTCATCTCTTGGGCGGTTCCGAAGCGATTGCGGCAGCATTTTGCGAATGTTTATGCCTTTTGTCGCTGGGCTGATGATCTCGGGGACGAAATAGAATCGACAAAAGAATCGCTGTGGTTGCTGGAGTGGTGGCAGGTTGAGCTGGGAAAATGCTACCGGAACGAGTCACAGCATCCGGTCTATGTCGCTTTGCATGAGACAATTCAAAAGTTCTCAATTCCCGTCGAGCACTTTTCCGCTCTGATCTCCGCGTTTGTACAAGATCAAACCGTGACTGAGTACGAGACTTATGATCAATTGCTTAATTACTGCACCCGCAGCGCAAATCCCGTCGGAAGAATTATTCTCTGCTTATGTGCCCAGTCCTCAGATGAGAATGTGGCTCATTCAGACTCAATCTGCACCGGGCTGCAACTGACTAACTTCTGGCAGGATGTATCGAGAGACTACCAAATCGGGCGTATTTACTTGCCCAGAGAAGATCGATTGCGATTTGGAGTCACTGATCAACAAATGCAGTCCCAGCGAATCAGCCCCGAATTCCGTGACCTACTTGAATTTGAAGTCGAACGGGCTCGGATGTTACTAGTCTCAGGCAAACCACTCGTCGCAGCGATGCCCGGTAGAATGAAAATCGACATCGACCTCTTCATTCGCGGCGGATTGCTGGTTTTGGATGGTATCCAACGCATCAACTTCGACGTTTGGGATCAGCGACCAGTCGTTCGCAAGCCACAACTCTTCGTTGCAGCAGTCAAAAGCCTAGGGAATTTGCTCAGTTTCCGCTGACACAGTTGTATCAGTCAATTCACATTAGACCGTTTTCTACAGCCACTAGTGTCTATAACCTGTTGACACCCCAGATGCGGTGGTTCTTCAGTATTGAGCTCTGCAGAAGAAATTTGAAAATTCTGAAAAGTCATTAAGTCTAAGTACCACTAACCTTTGGGAGAAATCCTGGAGGTCTGAAGCAAGACTTTTGACGAATCGAAATTGACAATTCGATTGTAAAATTTATATTACTCTTCATCTTGCGTTCACAATATCTAGCGTCTACCGCTAACACTTTGCACAAGCAGTTGTGGAAATTTGCGTAATTCTTCCAGATTTTTCTTGGTTCAGCCTCTCTTTAGCCGATAGTATATCTGTCTACGGACGTTCAGCGCACAAATTTACAGTGCGTGGAGTGCTGCGCCTTGATGTCTGGAAGATCGATAAGTGAACTTGAGAATGGACTCTCGCATGGTGCAGAGTCTGATTTAGGTGGGGAACGACGACTCGGAGAGGTGCACGATGCACAATACGGATGGAACAACAATGCCACAAAATGCGACACAAGATTCAGCTGCTTTAAGGATTGATCCTTACTTCTGCCCCGTGGGCGTCGATCCGTTTGACACCGTCGATTGGGTGCCGCGGACCGCTCAAATCAAAGATGAAAACGGTGGAGTCCTCTTCGAACAGACCGACTGCATGGTCCCTTCGTCTTGGTCAGCATTGGCAACGAATGTCGTCGTTTCAAAATACTTCTTCGGTGAACCAGATACCCCAGAGCGTGAAACCAGCGTCAAACAAGTCATTTACCGCGTCGCGCGCACCATAGCCGACTGGGGTATACAGGACGGTTACTTTGCATCACACGAAGATGGAGAAAATTTCTACCGCGAACTCGCTTGGCTCTGCACGCATCAACATGGCTCTTTTAACAGCCCTGTCTGGTTCAACGTAGGCTTATTTCACCAATATGGCGTGAAGGGATCGCAAGGAAACTATCGCTTCGATACTAATACTAAAGTGGTTGCGCGACCTG
>JABJMI010000016.1 GCA_018659505.1 Planctomicrobium sp. | reverse complement strand
TCTGGCGAGGCGGGCAAGCCGTTGGTTGCGCGGTTGGCTTTCCACTTTGCAAATTGAATGTCGTTGCTTTGAGCATCGACGAAGAAATCGACTTCGGCGCCGACGCTTTTGCCGATCCAGTCTCGCTGCATGATTTTGACTGACTCAGGCCAGTCGACATGATCAAGCTCGTCAATGAGACGTTCTGCATACGAAGTAATCCGCAACATCCATTGCCGCAGCGCACGCCGTTCGACCGGGAAGCCGCCACGGTCGCTGAGACCTTCGGCGTTAACTTCTTCGTTGGCGAGCACTGTTCCCAACTCGGGGCACCAGTTAACGGGAGCTTCACTTTGATACGCGAGCCGGAAGTCATCTTGGTAACGGCGAGTTGCTGCCGTAACGTCCCCCGGTGGATCACCGGGGGCTAAGTGGGTTTCTACGACATCATCTGGAATGGGAAGCTCTGAAATCGGGCGACCTTTGCCGGTCCGTTTGGTTCCGTTGCAGTCGGTCCATTCGTGTTCGGGGTCGTACCAGGTATCGTACAACTGCAAGAAGATCCACTGCGTCCAGCGATAGTAATCTTCATCAGTCGTGGAGATTTCACGACTCCAGTCATAACTGAAGCCGAGCATCTTGAGCTGACGGCGGAAGTTATCAATGTTCTTATAAGTTGTGACGCGCGGATGCGTCCCCGTTTTGATCGCATATTGTTCCGCTGGCAAACCGAAGGCGTCCCAACCCATTGGGTGCAAAACGTGTTTCCCCTGCATACGACTGTAGCGAGTAATAATGTCGGTCGCTGTGTAACCTTCGGGATGCCCTACATGCAGTCCTTCGCCAGATGGATACGGGAACATGTCCAGCACGTACATCTTTCCCGTTGAATCTGAACGCGGCTCATTGGAGGTGACGAATGTTTGATTCGCGTCCCAGTATTGTTGCCATTTCGGTTCGATCTGTTTCGGTTCGTAAGCAGGCATTGGGATGGGCAAGGGGCTAGGGATCAAGGGGCAAGTGTAAAAATGAAGTGTTTAGCGACGCACTTCAAGTGCGTCAACGATTGGGTCTAATACACATTAGCAATGTAGTTTAGAGTGTTACATCAAATTGGTCATCACATGCGACACGATGAACTGAAATGAAGTTCAGTGGAATCAATCTTGTTGCATTAAGATAACAACTTCCGCACAGATGGCTTCTTGTCGTCCGACGGGACCGACTTTCTCACCTGTTGTTGCCTTCACACTCACTTGGCTTGGTTCAACTAGCAGCAACTTCGCAATGTGATCCGTGATCGACTGCTTGAATTCCGACAGTTTTGGCTGTTGTGCGAAGACGATGCAGTCGGTGTTCGAAACTCGCCAGCCCTCCGCTGCAACCTTTTGCATGACTTGACCTAGCAGGTCGGAAGAATCCGCCCCCTTAAAGGCTGGGTCGGTATCCGGGAACCATTCGCCAATGTCTCCCCATGCTAAAGCGCCGAGAATGGCGTCGATCAGAGCATGTAACAGGACATCGCCATCGCTATGCGCGACCGGTCCCAGATGATGCGGAATTTCGATTCCACCAATCATGAGGGGTTTGCCGACGCCAAGGCGATGCGTATCGTGACCTAGCCCGGTGCGGATATTCATGGAGAGCCTTTCACTTTTGGGGAGAGTTGCGACTTCCTGAAACAATTGGCTCAAGAAGATCAGGTGTTCATCATCACACTTTTCACCCTCCGACTCAATAGGTCAACTCACCTAGAACGACACTGCTGTACACGCATATCGTATATTCTGCCTAACTGTTGCAGATGTGAGACACTCCACGCTTATATCCGTTCGGCGATAGCTGCCGGTGACTCGAATTGAATGCACCCACAAATTGTAAAACTCCGTTTCGCGACATGAAACCGTTGCACCTCTTACAAAAAAGAGGTCGGGTTAGTGGATCAAACTATTATTCTATTACATGGTAATAAACGTAAGTCATTTAATTACAGTTAATTGTAACGCATTAACAAAAGTTGAGGAATGAATTGGCACGCGGACTGCATTAGGTTCTCTCATGTCAGACGGAAATGGGAGTCAAGACCAATTCGTCACATTCAAAACCTAAAACTTGACACTTTTCCAAGGATAAGGAAGAAAAAGATGTTAGTTCTTACTCGAAAAAAAGATGAAACGATTCAAATCGGTGACTCAATTGTAATCAAAGTGATATCATGTGGTCGTGGTAAAGTGAAGATTGGAATCGAAGCTCCTGCCTCAGTCAGAGTTCTTCGCGGAGAACTCGCTGAAGCCATGTCAGCTCCCGTAAATCGCCTGACCGAAACAGCCACTTCAACCCAGATGACCGTCAAATCTTAAGCCTGCCAACTTAGCTCAATTCAATTCCAATTCACATCACATCCCATCGGGAGCAAATTCAAGATGAACGCTTCAATTCAAAATTCGATCTTCAAAACTGTCTACTTCATACTTTTCGCACTTCTGATAAGTGGATTCAGTTCCACAACAGCAACCGCTGCCGAGACACAATCGACTCATTCAGTCAACACGATTTATGTCTCCTCACAGGTCAACTCTTCAACTTCTTCTGATCTCAACACCATCGTCATCGATAACGATGATGGGATGCCGCTCGTCCGGGAGGATGTTGATCTCATACGAACCGCGATTGTTCCGGGGAAGGCATACGTTCCCGCGACAACTCCGCAATACAATAACCAGCAGTACAATACTCCGGTTTACACAACACCGCATCAGTCACAACCGCAGTACAGTCCAAACCAATACGTTCCCAACATCCCTACTGATGTCGATTTTGGACCGGCTGCCAAACCTGATCAGACTCAACTCAAAATCAGTGCCCGAGCAACTGATCCGAAAATGCAAGGCTTCTTACGATCAACATCGATGCAACAACTGACGACTTTGTACCAGGAAGCCTCTCGCATGATCGATTCTCGTCATGTGAATCCACCTGCGTACGAAGTGCGAATGCAGGCTTCTTTACAGAACCTGATCAGTGCTCTGGATAACGACAACTTCCTGAGAGCGAACAATGTCACGCCAAATCGTAACGCGATCCAACAAGTACAAAGTCAGTTGGCTCAATCGATCACTTCACAACCCGCACGTTCAGCGACTGAAGCCGTTGGTATCATGCAGTGGTCTGCCGAATTGGTCAGTCGTCAACTTGGAATTCGTAGGGAAGCAGTCGCTTTAGAGTTCATCAACGGAACAATCGGTTCACTCGACAAATACTCATCATTCATGCCAGAAGCGAGTGCCTACGCACCGGGAGCAGAACTTGAAGTCCGCAAGACAGCGAGTCTTGAAGAAAACATTGTTGGACTCGGAGTCGAACTCGAAACCCATCCGATGGGAGCAATCATTGTAGGTATCGTTGAGAACAGTCCAGCAGCTGGGCTTGGCTTGAAAGAGAAAGATTTGATCGTCGCAGTCAATCGACAGTCTGTACGAGGATTGAATTTGAACGAAGTCGCCAGCAAACTTGGAGGACCAGAAGGAACAACGATTCAACTTGATATTGAACGAGACAGCCAACGCTTCCGTGGGTCATTGACTCGACGAAGAATCTACGTGAGCAGTGTCACTGGTACGAAGATGCTCGATGATTCCCAGAAAGTCGGTTACACACGACTGAAGCAGTTTTCTGATTCATCAAGAAAAGATCTCGAAGCAGCCATGTGGAAATTACACAACGCTGGCATGAAGTCACTGGTCCTCGACCTACGAGGAAATCCAGGCGGATTATTGGACCAAGCGATTGAAGTTTCCAACCTGTTCTTGCCTTGTGGAACAATCGTTTCCACCAAAGGACGCAACATGTCGGACAATACAAACGAGTCTGCAACACAAGCACGAACCTGGAGTATCCCGCTAGTTGTTCTTGTCGACAAAAACTCAGCGAGTGCCAGCGAAATCTTCGCTGCCGCCATTCAAGAGAACGAACGAGGAGTCATCGTCGGTCGCCAGTCATACGGAAAAGGAACAGTTCAAACTCACTTCCCACTCCAAACTGTCTCTGGTCTATTGAAACTGACAACTGCTAAATTCTACTCACCAATTGGACGAGAAATGGCTGGAGTCGGAGTGAAGCCAGATGTCTTGATTCAGGAGACAACCTCGACTGGCTACCGCGGAGAGGACTACGACGCAGACCTCGAAGGAGCTTTGGCAACGATTCAACTAGGAGCACCGAATCACCTTGCTCAACAGGCATCGACCTGCACACGCACAAAATACCAGACTCCGGGACTTACTAATAACACTAACACCAACAGCTGGAGCCAACAACTTCAGCAAAACATCTTCGGTCGTTAAGCCGAAGCACTAAATCTTGATCGCCCCACCCGCTTTAGCAACTGCTGAAGCGGGTTTTCTTACGTTATGAATGGACGGTGAACGCAATGGCTCGTTATCTTTGGTGAGTTTCGTTTGGTCCCGTGGTGAGTTTGCTGTTTCCAGGACGCACATTGGAAAGCCCACATTGGAAAGCCCACAGTGGAAAGCCCACAGTGAAGTGGGCAGCTAAACGGGCTAATTCCTAAACCCCAATTCCTAATTCCTAGCTTTCTCATGTTGCAAAAATATCTTCTTCTCTGGCTTGTGTTGAGTTCGCTACTAGCAGGCGTTTGGCCAAATTTATTCGGCACTGATGTCATCGATCCTTTCGTTTTCAGCAAAGATTGGCTGGGCTGGATTGTTGCAATTGTTATGTTTTGTGTGGGAACTTTACTCCCCGTCGAGGAAGTGAAATTGGTGCTGCGACGCTGGCCATTGATCTTGGGGGGAACTGCATTTCAATACGCTTCCATGCCATTCTTAGCGTGGTTCGTTGCGACGAGCCTGGGCTTCGAAGGTGACCTTCTGGTCGGCATGATCATGGTCGGTTGCGTCCCGGGAGCGATGGCTTCCAATGTGCTGACGATGGTGGCGAATGGGAACGTCAGCTATTCGGTAGGGCTGACCACTTCAGCGACGTTACTATCACCAATCGTGGTTCCCATCGTATTGAAATTGACTTTGGGGGAAACTGCCGACGCTGCGCTTCTGCAAAAGACCGCACTGTTACTTGTGATTCAGGTCGTCGTACCAGTCATCTCTGGTTTCTTGATTTGCCGAGTCAGCCAAGCGATGGCGAAGTCATCGAAACGGGTCAGTAGCATCCTTGCGAACTTGAGCATCCTCTGGATCATTGCAGTCGTTGTCGCCTTGAATCGTGACAATATCAAAGCCCTACCAATGCTGCTCATGCTGGCATTACTGCTGATTAATATGGGGGGGTACATCTGCGGGCAGCTTGGCGGACGCATCATGCGAATTGACTCCGGCATGCGTCGTGCTTTGATGTTGGAGATCGGTATGCAAAACGCCGGAGTCGGAGCGAGTTTGGCGAAAAGCCTGTTTCCCGATCATCCACAAATCGCGCTCCCCTGCGGTCTGTTTGCATTTGGTTGCATGACCACCGGGACCATTTTGGCTGAGGTCTTTAAACGAATGCCTGAGAAAACTGATTGAACGTCTTGTTCGCTAGAGTTCTTCGCTCTTGATTTGCCCGCCTTCTTCAATACTAACGACGCATTTCGGCAAGTAAAGAGAATAGCCGAAGGAGCCTTTGGGTATGTTTCCGAAGACTTTCAGGCGCAGATGGCCTTTACGAAAGTACAAGTTCAGGTCATGAGTACCGCAATCGAAAGTTACTGACTCGATCACATTTCCAACAATAAATTCGAGGCCTGCCACCATCGGGCCATCTGGAGAACAGTCATCTTTAGAGTCTGTAATTCTCTTCACGATACCATTGTGATCTGTGCCGAGTTTCCATTGTGCACTATGTACAAACAATGAAAAATTGCTTTCGTATAGGCGACAATCTTCGGACAATGCCTGATTCGAAACTGGTTTATCTCGTTTAAGTTTAGCTCCGTACCTCAAGATGAATGCTGTGCCAGTGCAACCGCCAGCTGCCATTCCCCAACAATGCTGTCCAGCGGTATTTTCAATCCAGACGTTGATTAGATCTTCTTCTTTTTCCATTTGTTGATTCTAAACAACTCTTTTATGCATGCGACTTCTTCTTCAGAAACACTAGAACAGCAACCCGTTTGCAACTCCGTTAAGTTGCTAACTTACCACTTCCGCTCTGGTGATTTCCACAAATCACAATCCAACGAAGGTGAAAGTGATGGCAAAATACAATCAAGGAAACCTCTGAGAAGCTTGCGGACAGAAAGTTCCAAAAATCTCGTAGAGCGATCTGTAAATGAGGTACATCATAGGCGAGATCAGTTCGCAGGAGTTGTTGTTTGCTCCGGAAAGGCACCTTCGTTGTAATCCAACATTGGCGCAATTCATCGTTGGTCCGACCATCGACACTTATTTCTTCGTGAACGGTTCCACGCACTCTACTACTGAATGGTCATCTGCAAATTGATATTGATCTTACTCAGATTTGGATGGTTGGTTTTGAGGGTGATCTTCCCCGGTGTTTTTGAATTCCAGATTCCTTTGGGGGAGCCTTTGGGGATTTCAACGATGAATGTAAAGCGATGACGGGCTGCGTCTGGAGCGTTTTCCTCTGCTTTGACCGAAGCCTTAATAAAACTGGGAGAGGTCTCGATCTCAGTGAATTTGATCTCCTCCTCAGCAGGT
>JABJMI010000836.1 GCA_018659505.1 Planctomicrobium sp. | reverse complement strand
GGTCTCGAAGCTCAGACTTTGCGTTCGTAGCAAGTCCGGGAGCGAGTACATTTTCGAGAACGCTCAAGTAGGGGACCAAATGAAACTGCTGAAAGACAAAACCGATGTGTTTTGCTCTGAACTCAGCACGATCGTCAGATGACAAGATGTAAGGATCTTGATCTTCAATTTTCGCTTGCCCACTGTCTGGCTTAAGAAGACCTCCTGCAGTGAGCAGCAAAGTCGACTTGCCACAACCGCTCGGTCCCTGCACAGTCACAAATTCACCAGCTGCGACATTGAGCGAAACTCCATCAACGGCGTGAATCGTCGATTGTGATTCCTTGTAGTATTTGGAAATATTTTCCAACTGTAGCAGCATAGGTGTCGAGTCCGTTGAACTAAAATTGATCAAGTCAAGATGATCCAGAGGGGCTTGATTAGGAACTTTGCAAAACCGATGCAGGATCTTGTCTGGCTGCGATGAGGGCAGGTAGCCAACTCGCGAGACCAGAGAGGAAGACCGCCAGGATTGGACCTGCCACAATCGTAATGAGCAGATTTCCAGATTCGAATAAACGGTTCCAGTCCATCCCATACTGAGTGAATCCCCCCAGACTCCATCCGAACCAATAGCCAATTGCGATTCCTAGGAGTCCTCCGAACAGCCCAATCAGAATTGCTTTGGTTAAAAAGACAAGGATAATTTGTCGGGACTTCAGTCCGATTGCACACAGAATGCCGATTTCCTCTGTTCGCTGTCGGGCATTCGCTAGTGAGAGTAAGAAGATTGTCACAACGGAAGCGATCAATACGAGAGGAACAAGCACCCCCGCGAAGCCAGCATGTTGTTGTTCGAGATGCTGACGTGACTGTTTTTCACGCTCTAATGTTTCCTCTCCCGCTGCCTTCTCAAGCGCTAGAGCCGACTCTGCCGACCCCTTCGCCTTGGCTCTCGCCTCTGCTCGTGCGAGTGCTTGAGAGTATTTTTCAACAACCTGCGTTCCCGGCAGGATCGCTGCAATTTCATCTCGAATGGCAGAAATGCGGTCGCCTGCACAATCGCATTCGAGAGCAAGGATTGCATTGATTAAATTTTGCATCCCCAACATTTCTTGTGCTTGTCTTAAATTGATCCAGAGTGTGACATCGTCAGTTGAACCACGTTCAGGATGTAGCTTCGAAACCGTAAATTCCTGAGCTTTGAATACAACTTTATCGCCAACTTTCAGACCGAGTTCTCGATGGAGTTCGTAACCGACAACCATTTTGTTTTCAGCCACCTCTTCAAGAAGAGGCTTCTTGAGACCGCGATGTTGAATCGGTACTTCACCACGTGTTCCGATTAAGATGACGTCTCGATCTCGTTCAGGCCAATGTGCTTTTTGGCTGACACTCGGCAATAAATGATTGACCGTCACAATTTTTGACGCTGCAAGTTTATCGACATAGCTCTCTGGCATTGTCGCAGTGATTCCGTTTAAAAGCATCTCAGATCGTGATTGCTCTTTCGGAAGGATCAATACATTGAAGCCGAGTCCTTTCATGTGCTTCCGCATCGCATCTTCAAGCTCGGCTCCGGCTTGCTGGACAGCCTCTTCTTTCGCTGCCACCGCGAGTTCAAGTTCAGTTTCTTTCTGTCCAAGCAGGTGCTCAGTAATGACATGATCCGCGCGTAGCAACGTCTGTGCTCCCACAAGACAAGCAACAGCCATGCTTACCGAAACAACTCCCAACAGAAAACTAAGCTTCCGATGTTGAATCTCACGAATGGCGAGTCGCCACAGGGTTAGCATTGATGATTTCCTGATGAGTAAATGAGAAGTAGCGAGAACAGGTTCTGAAAACGATTTAATTCTGAGTTAGTGTCTTTCAGAAACATGTGCATATGTTTCTGAAGGATTTAGTATTTAGAAATATCATATTAAGCGTTCCGTTTTTGTTTTTTCTCCCTTGACCAAGCGGCGTGATAAAGCCTCTTCTATTTCGTTCCGACCATATTCGCCGCGCTTGGTTTCACTACGTGCGAGGTGCAATGAGTACTGAAGCGAGAGCGACACCAACCACAAGAAAGAATAAAACGAATAATACGTTCGTTCCCATGTTCGATTTTGAGACAGTCTCACTTCTTTTTGATTCACTTGGCTCAGATCTGTCACCTTTTAAATTCGACGCTTCATGCTCCTCGGTCAGGCTGGCGTTGCTTGCTTTGACACCTTCGATGGAGACATCTGTGGAGACACCCACCGTAGCCATTTCAACTTCGTCCTCTTCCACAACGAATCCCGAGAACCCTGCTAAAGGTGGGAGTTCGGAATCGATGGTTTCGGTTGGAATGACATGCTTGTTCCAGTCCAGATTCATGATGAGGTCGACACCCGGATTTTGTGCTTTCACAGTACATTGGCAAGCTCCGGTGAGGAATTGCCCTGCCGCTTCGATCACTTCGGGGGTGATACCCTCACCAATGATCGCATAGAGCGCTCGTCCTCGTCCAAAAACGGGGAAAACCATCGGTTGGCTAATGTACTCAATGTCTTTCAGGTCTGGTTCGACATGCAATAGCATCTCGACGAGAGGCTGTTCTTCAAGGTCATCCCGTGATAAGCGGACAGCTGAAAAAGAGACTTTCAAAGCTGTTGGATCAACTGATAAATCCACCAAGTCTTCCTCTTCAATCTCTGGAAGTTTCAGTGTTCCCTGAAGCCTTTCGATCTCTTTGGAGAGAAGAGCAAAGGCGGGATCGTCCGCTTCACTTCTTCCGCTTTCCAAAAAGACCCAGACGACCGAATCCCCTGCGAGTAGTCTCTTATTGATCTCAGAACGAAGAGGAGAGTCTCTCACCACGGCAACATTCTCTTCAGTTAACTCTCCTTGCCAAACGGTTTGAGGTGGTCCAACCTTCGGAGGAGTTTGCACAACAATCCAGGGAGAAACTGAGGCAGGATGCTCTTCTTGAATCTTCTGAATAACTGGTCCGACCTTTTCGTCACTTCCAACAGTTCTGACAACAAGATTGATCGTCGCAATTCCATTAGCCCCCTTCGACTCTAGTGATTCAATGAGATCTTGTTGTTCCGCCGTCAACTCACCATCATGAAAGATGTATGCGATGTACGAATCGGGTTGCCAGTGCTCGATTGCGTAACGAAAAACCGGAACGGAACAGGCCGTTGCAACAGAGGCGATCGCAATCGCTAAAAGGGCAATAGTGGTCGCGCGAACTCGCATGGTCGATCTCTGAGAATTAGGCAAAG
>JABJMI010000862.1 GCA_018659505.1 Planctomicrobium sp. | reverse complement strand
TTGCGGATCAATTGCTCGAACAGAATATCAACTTCGCTGCAACTGCTGATCGAGAGACTCTTGCCCGCCGAGTTGCTCTCGTACTCACGGGACTTCCCCCGAATGTAGAACAGCTTGAAACCTTCATGAACAATGAGGGCGACGAGGCGTATGAACATCTTGTAGATCAGCTACTGGAAAGTCCGCATTACGGCGAACATCAAGCGCGCTATTGGCTCGATGCAGTTCGATATGGCGATACGCATGGACTCCATTTGGATAACAAGCGAGGCATCCATCCTTACCGAGACTGGGTGATCTACGCACTTAATCAGAATATGCCAATCGATGAATTTATCACCTTACAATTGGCGGGGGATTTATTCCCCGATCCCACTTTGCAGCAACTCGTCGCGACAGGCTTCGTGCGGATGAATCCGTCGACTGCAGAAGGGGGTGCGATCCCGGAAGAGTTTCAAGCCAAAAACAACTTTGACCGAGTAGAAACATTCGGGACGGTTTTCCTTGGCTTGTCGCTGACGTGCGCCCGCTGCCATACTCACAAATATGATCCAATTCATCAGGCGGAATACTACAAGCTGCTCGCTTTTTTCAATAGCACCGCTGAACACTCGATGGACGGGAACAAGTACGATTACGCCCCCGTGATCAATGCTCCGAATAGCGTTTCAGATTGGCATCTCTGGAACAAAATTGAAGCGACAACCAGAGAGATTCTTGCTTCTGTCGAAATCCCGGATGACTTGACACCTCAGTGGAGCAAGGCGACCGAAACTCAGCGAGTCGAGATTCTTGCCAAGGACCAACGATTTGCTGACTCCGGGGTTCAATCGCAAGCAGCCGAGTTATTGCCGCATCGGCAGGAGATGGAGAAGACTTTTGGCGTCACTTTAATCGCGAAGGAATTAGAAACCCCGCGAGTCACAAAGCTTCTCGAACGAGGCGAGTATCATCTCCCCGTCGGCGAGCCTCTTGAACCGGGCGTCATTTCCGTCATGGGCGAGTTGCCAGATTCGGCTCCGAAGAATCGACTCGGATTAGCACAGTGGCTTGTCGCTCGTGAGAATCCACTCGTTGCTCGCGTGTTCGTCAATCGTCTCTGGCAACGGACGTTTGGATACGGATTAGTTCGCACGCCAGAAGACTTCGGTCTGCAAGGGGAACAACCAACTCATCCCGAATTACTTGATTGGCTAGCAGTCGACTTGCAGGAGAACAACTGGGACTTGAAGAAGTTCTTCAAGCAAATGGTGATGTCACGAACATTCCAACAATCCTCCAAATGGCGTGACGATATTGATGACCCGGATAACCGCCTGCTTGCACGTGGTTCCAGCTATCGTCTTGATGCTGAAGTCCTGCGCGACATCGCACTCTGGTCGAGCGGTCTCCTCGATCCGCATATGGGAGGCGAAGGAATTAAACCTTATCAGCCATCGGGAATGTGGTCTGCTCTGATGCACCCCGGTAGTAATACGAAGAATTATGTCCAGGACTCTGGAGCAAAATTATATCGACGCAGTTTGTACGTCTATTGGAAACGAACGAGTCCGCATCCGATGATGACTCTCTTCGATGCTCCCAGCCGAGAATCGAGTTGTGTAAGACGTTCCCGGACCAACACCCCTTTGCAATCACTGGGACTTCTGAATGAAACACAACGAGTTGAAATGTCACGTGCATTAGCACAGCGACTCATTCAGTCTTATGAAGAGGACTCTCAACGATTAGACCTGCTGTTTCATTTATTGGCATCAAGGGAAACAAACGAGATTGAGAAACAGGTTCTCATTCCAATGCTCAATACCTCAAGACAGAAATTTACAGATTCCCCAGAAGAAGCCAAGCAATTGCTTTCGTTGGGTGAGTATTCAATAGGAGACGAAATCGACCCCGCCGAACTCGCTGCATGGACACTCCTCACCAACACCGTTCTCGCCAGCGATGCTGCCATCATGCTTTACTAGAAACAGCACTGACGAATCGAATGAGAACTCAAAACTTCAAAACAAGTAACAATTTCACCGTAAGAGATAAAGAATGAATCCTCTTCGCGAATTTGATTTGAATATGACGCGACGACAATTGTTTGGTCGTTCTGCCTTAGGTCTCGGGACTGCTGCAATGGCAGGTCTGCTGGGATCGGAATCTGCGTTTGGACAGAACGCTGGCTTGCATCATCCCGCGAAAGCGAAAACCGTCATTTACCTCTTCATGAGTGGTGGTCCCAGCCATCATGACCTCTGGGACTACAAACCCAAAATGAAAGAGATGTTCGGAAAACCGTTGCCGGACCATATTCGTGATGGACAACGCATTACTGGAATGACTGCCGGACAGAAGACGTTAGCTGTCTGCCCCAGCAAGTACAAATTCACGAAGCATGAGAACAATGATCGGGGTGTTTGGGTTAGTGAACTGCTACCTCACACAGCGACAGTTGCCAAAGAACTCTGCGTTGTACACAGTACCTTCACCGAAGCGATTAACCATGATCCGGCGATTACATACATTCAAACCGGCAGCCAGATTCCCGGGCGTCCCAGTTTAGGCTCGTGGCTAAGCTATGGGCTGGGCTCAATGAATGAAAACTTGCCCAGTTACGTTGTGATGCACGCGAAGACGAACTTCGCTGAACAATCTTTGTTTAGTCGACTCTGGGGAACAGGATTTCTTCCCTCCGATCATCAAGGAAATGTCCTTCGCAGCGAAGGAGATCCCGTGTTGTACTTGAGCAATCCTCCCGGAGTTTCAAGTGCGGATCGCCGTATGCAATTGGATGCTCTCTCAGCTCTGAATAGCCAACAACACGCACGCTTCGGACATCCAGAAGTTCTCGCGCGCATCAAGCAACATGAAATGGCGTTTCGGATGCAAACATCCGTTCCAGAGTTAATGGATTTGTCGAAGGAAACTCAAGAAACATTCAACCTATATGGGGAAGAAGCCCGCAAACCAGGCACATTCGCTGCCTGTTGTTTGAATGCCCGCAGACTCGCTCAACGCGGCGTTCGCAACATTCAGATTTTCCATCGTGGCTGGGATGCCCACGGCAACTTGCCTCGCGAACATGAGTCACAATGCAAAGATATCGATCAAGGTTGTGCTGGACTGATCAAAGACCTGAAACGACTCGGAATGCTTGATGATACTTTGGTAATCTGGGGAGGTGAGTTTGGACGCACCTCATATTGCCAAGGAAATATCACCAAAGAAAATTACGGTCGTGACCATCATCCTCGTTGCTTTACAACCTGGATGGCAGGCGGCGGAGTCAAGCCGGGCATCACTTACGGGCAAACAGATGACTACGCTTATAACATCGCTGACGCTGATGGAAACCCACTCAAACCACAGCCAGACAAAGGCAAGTGGACTCCCGGAACGATGCACATCCACGATTTGAACGCCACCATATTGCATCTCCTGGGCATCGACCACAAAAAACTCACGTACCGTTATCAAGGTCGGGACTTCCGGCTGACAGACGTTCACGGTCACGTGATCAAAGACATCATCACATAACAGACAAGCACGACGCGCAAGCGAGTGGATCGAAGTTATTGACTGCGGTGAGTGCTGATAGAGTTCAATTTTCTCAACTATGATGAAGTAAAACAATCTCACGCAGAGCCGCTGAGTTCGCAGAGAAGTAATAAAAATTCTGCGTTCTCTGCGGCTCTGCGTGATTCATTGATTTCAAACCCAATCACAAAGAACGCAGCACTCGCCTGAGCAATCTTGCTGAAATTACGTCAGTACAGTGACATCAACTTCACATTTTTGCTGTGTATGCTGGCTGTGAGACATTGATTTTTCGAGTTCTTCCAGTAGTTGGTCAATCACTTCTTCTTTCGTATCCCATCGTCTTTGCCAGTTCTCAAACTGTTGTTCGTCAATCTGATGATTGTTATGTGAGTCGTCATCATTCCGTTGAAATTTCAGTATGACTCCGTCCTGAGTCTCGTGTAAGTTAGACATGCAGGGTCTCGTTGAGATGCCATTTTCATGGCGGATTTTGTTGTAATCTTTTCAATCTCATCGTCAATTCCGACTCGCAACTTGCAACAATGGGGCATCTTGGAAGACTTTACCGAATAGCAATCAGAGGCAGCTATGGTAACCAGTGCAACCCGTAACTATTGTGCGGATTCGATCTTTTTCCAGGCATATGGAAGATATTTAATGAGATCACTTGCAATCATGCCTCTTTGAGAAAGTTCGCTCGCTGCCAAATCGCCAGCGAGTCCATGAGCGTAGACGCCCAACACGGACGCATCGAACGGAGTCATCTTTTGAGCAATCAGACTCACAATCA
>JABJMI010000017.1 GCA_018659505.1 Planctomicrobium sp. | reverse complement strand
TACGAACGCTGCCTGTCACGTCCGCCATATTTACGCGGAGCATTGCTGAACTTAGGTCTGCTCTACGAAGACAAAGAAAACTACTCAGCGGCTCAATACTGTTTCGAGCGAGTGCTGAAATACGATCCAGGTAACGAGCGGGCGATTCTTTATCTTAAAGATATTGAAGCGACCAGCGACATGTACTACGACGAAGAGTCGCTCAAAGAACAACAGCGACTTGAGCAATTGCTCTCCCGTCCGGTTACCGATTTCGAACTTTCAGTTCGTAGTCGAAACTGTCTGGCAACAATGGGTATCGATACTCTTGGACAGCTGACAGAAATCAGCGAGCAAGAGTTACTGTCCGGCAAGAACTTCGGAGAGACTTCATTGGTCGAAGTCCGAGAATTGATGGATCAGCACAATCTTTCAATTGGCGAATACCTACACGAAAAACAACGCGAACCGGCCTTCGATCATCGTGAACTTTCACCGGAAGAACAGGCTGCTGTTCAATTGCCAATTGGCGATTTGAACTTGTCTGTGCGGTCTCGAAAATGTATGTCTCGCTTAGGGATCACGACAATTGGAGAAATCCTGATTCGTACTCCGGATGAGCTTCTCTCTGCGAAGAACTTTGGTGTCACCTCGCTGAACGAGATTCGAAACAAACTCTCTGAGATGAACTTAAAGCTTCGTAACGACTAATGAAACTTTCCACTTAACGGGACCAATCTTGGTCCCGTTTTTTGTTAAGACATACTGCAAATTTCGGTTACAAGTTGAGTACAGCGGAACCTCAATCGAGTGTTTGTTGTTTTCTTTCTGATTGATACGATTCTTTTCTTAGCGTTTTGATTATGAATACCTTGAGCCGACTGCGTGAGATTCAAAGCAAGGTCGATACTTCTGAGCGCCTGACTTTTGAAGATGGCATGTTTCTGGAAGAGCATGTTGACTTGCTGACGCTCGGTCAGATGGCGAATCAAGTTCGGACCCGAATGCACGGGAACGTCGCTTATTACAACACAAACATTCACCTGAATCCGACGAATGTTTGTGTCTATCGCTGTAAGTTTTGTGCATTCCGTTCGGACTTAAAAGATGAAAAGTCCTACGTCTTCGATGAGCCAATGATTCAGGAAAGAGTGCTGGAAGCGAAGGCAGCAGGAGCGACTGAAATTCATGTCGTCGGTGGTCTGCATCATCAAAAGAAATTTGATTGGTATGTTGATGTCGTGCGGGTCATTCATGAAACATGGCCAGAAATCCACATCAAAGCGTGGACCGGAGTTGAGATCAACTGGTTCGCTCACCTGACCAAAAAACCTTATCAATGGATTCTTCAACAACTGATTGACGTTGGTTTAGGGAGCTTACCCGGCGGAGGCGCCGAGATCTTTGATGAGTCTGTTCGCTCGCAAATTTGCGAGCATAAAGCTGATTCACAAAGCTGGATCGACATTCATCGCACCGCTCACGAACTGGGTCTGCGCTCCAATGCAACGATGCTCTACGGACATGTCGAAGAGGCAAAGCACCGCATCGACCATCTTTGCCGATTAAGAGAACTACAAGACGATACCGGTGGCTTCCAGACATTCATTCCACTGGCGTTCCATCCTGAAAACACAAAGATGGAGGACATCATAAAACCATCGGGGCAAATGGATTTACGGGTGATGGCGATCTCCCGTTTGATGCTCGACAACTTCGATCACATCAAAGCCTATTGGATTATGCTTGGTGAGCAGACAGCTCAAGTTGCTCTCAGCTTTGGAGCCGATGACCTGGACGGCACAGTCGTTCACGAATTGATTTACCATGACGCCGGTGCAGAAACTCCCGAGGGTTTAACCGTAAGCCAGCTGCATCATTTGATTCGAGAAGCTGGCTGCGAACCTGTCGAACGCGATACACTCTATCGACGAGTCAATCGAGATGGAGTCAACTGGACCGTTGGCGAACCTGTTCTGATGTCGTAACGAGATAGAATATAAAGAAGGATAACCGCGGAGGCACTGAGACGCGGAGAAGGTTAGGATGAAGGGGATTCTGGCACTCAGACAAAGTGTGAATTTCCGAACTAACAACAAAAATTCAAGTTGATAACATAGTCAAATCATTCCTCCGTGGTGAACTCAAGCACTCGAACATTTCGAGAGATCATCAATGTCTTCAAGAGATCAAATCTTACATACGATTCGCAAGAACTTGCCCCAAGCCGTTCCGTTGCCGGATCACTCGGGGAATTGGATTCAGTATGATGATCCAGTAGCGCAATTCACTGAGGTCTTAAACGGAGTTGGCGGGGATGTCCACATCATTTCTTCAGTCTCAGAAATCCCTGCACACTTTGAAGAATTCGTTAACAACGATCAATTTATCGTTTCATGTGTCGACGGTGTTTTCGATGGACGCTTTGACCTCTCCACAGTCACTGATCCGCACGATTTACAAGGAGTCGACTTAGCGATTCTTCCCGGCGAATTAGGCGTCGCTGAGAATGGAGCGATCTGGGTTACTGATGAGCATGTCCCGATTCGGGTGTTGTACTTTTTAACACAGCACCTTTCGCTTGTACTGCCAAAGTCGATGGTATTGAATAATATGCACGAGGCGTACGAACAAATCGACCCAGCACTCAGAGCTTTCGGAACATTCATTTCCGGTCCATCCAAGACGGCAGACATAGAACAGTCCTTAGTCAAGGGGGCTCATGGCGCTCGAACCATGAAGGTCTTTCTAATTGAGGACTCCAACGGATGACTGAAGAGCGTCGTAGAATCTATCTCGACAATGCAGCGACCAGTTATCCAAAACCTGATTCTGTTTATGAAGTTGTTGATGACTATCAACGCAATCTCGGCGGAGCGGTAGGACGCGGAACGACACAAACTGGAAGCCTGATCCAGAAGAATGTCGACCGTGCCCGCAATCGATTCGCACGCTTGATCGATCTTCCGAACCCAGAGAATGTGATCTTCACATCGAATGGAACAGATTCTCTGAACTTGGCGCTACATGGTTTCCTCAAGCAGAACGATCATGTCGTCACAACTTGTTGGGAGCACAATTCGGTATTGCGACCGCTTCAGTTTCTTTCCCAGCAGAAGGAAGTCTCAACAACATTCGTGGACTCCGATGATGTCGGCGGCATTGATCTCGACTCGCTAAAAAAAGCAATGGAGCCTCAACCAAGTCTGGTTTGCGTGACACACGCTTCGAACGTCACGGGAGTTATTCAACCTATAAACGAAATTGTGGAGATCGCTCACGAAGCGGGAGCGAAGGTGTTACTCGATGCCGCTCAATCGATAGGTCATGTTCCAGTTTCCATGAAAGAGACTGGCGTCGATTTCCTTGCCTGTCCCGGGCACAAAGGTTTGTTGGGACCACTCGGGACTGGACTGCTCGCAATTCGACCGGGGCTTAAGGAAGACCTTCTTTCTATCCGGCAAGGAGGCACAGGCACTACCAGCGAGTTGGAAACTCAGCCAGACACATTGCCCGAGAAGTTTGAATCAGGCAATCACAACGCCCCTGGACTCTTTGGATTAGAAGCAGCATTGCAGTGGCTCGAAGAGAAAACCCTCCAAGAAGTTCAACGACATGAAGCTGAATTAACGCGACAATTCATTGACGGCTTGCAGAGTCTTCGAGAGATTGAATGTTACTTCCCAGAAGAGTCTATCAAGCGAGTCGGAGTCGTCAGTCTGAACGCCACACGATTGGAACCACAAGTGCTAGCGAGTCTCCTCGACGAACATTTTGGAATTGAAACCCGTGCAGGTTTGCACTGCTCACCACGAGCACATGCCGCTATCGGGACCAAAGAGAGAGGCGGAACAGTCCGCTTCAGTTTTGGACCATTCACGACACCAGAAGAGATTGACTTCACGCTCGAAGCACTAGGGCAAATTACATCAGCGTTCTGAGTTCTTCGTTCACGCCATCAACTTTGTATGAACTTGACCCCGGCGGGGTCATAGCGATTAGCCGGTGGTGAGCGCAGCGTCACCACCGGAATAGGACCATACCAATCACATCATCCCGGAGGGATGACACTCTTGAGTTGATTACAAACGCGAGAATAGCAGGAGATTCACTTTCTCCTCGTTGGCTGGCATCCCTTCAGGATGCACTCGCTGAACATCCGCGAACCGGTGGTATCGCAGCGCTCAACCCACCGGCTAATAGCTAAAACTCCTTCGGAGTAGAGAGAAAAAAGACTGCGTTGGACGTGAGTCCCCTGTCTACTGCCGCCAACAGACACAGGGAGCTGACACTCCCCGCTCGCCATCTAAAATCCATGAGTCGTTTCTGCTGGAACTTCCGACTGAATAGCCTTTAATAGCGTAAGTGCTTCGCGATAGCGTGGTGCCTCTTCTAATGCTTTCAATGTGTTGCGCCGAGCGAGTTCTAACTTGTCGAGTTTTCGAAGTTGAACTGCATTTCGGAAATACAAATCAGCGCGATCAGTAGGAGAGAGTTGCAGCAACGATTTAATCGCTGCGACTGTGATGTTTGGTTGATCAGTCTTTTCTCCAGCGAGTGCCAGTGCTGCGTGCGGTTGTGCGATAAGCGGTTTGATCGCCAGAAGTTTCATTGCATCTGTTCGCATTTGCTGCCAGTTTTCATTGGCGGAACTCAGCTCGATCAGCCTTAATAACGCGATTGGCGAGTCATCTTCAATCTGAATAAACTTACGTAGGATCTCTTCTTCAGCATCATCGTTTTCTATTTCCCGGTAGACACTTGCCAGCATTAAGTACGGACTTTCTGTGCCTGCTTCTGCCGGAAACAATTCAATCAATTGTGTTAGAATCACCTGAGCGACATTCCAATCTTTTTGTTCGATAAGTATTTTCGCCCAGCCTTTGAGGCCTCGGTAATTGTTGGGATTCTCTTCCGCCCATGCAACGGCATCTTCGGTAGCGTTCTCACTGTTACTAAACGCAGCTAAATCGGGAGCTGACCAGTCGACATCTTTTCCGAATTCGTCGACTCGCTTCTGGACAGCTTTTGCAAACTCCTCATCAAGCTGTTTGAGCGGAGCAGTCCGTCGCTCGAGGCTTTCGTTAATCGACATTCCGAAAGCGAGGTCGTCCAGCACATTCAACAACGAATCAAAGCCATATTCTTCGATGATGTATTCAACAATCAACGAGCTTTGGAAATACGCAAACTGCACGTGAGTCCCGGACTTTGGTGAAAGGAACATCTGACTCATTTCGCCAATGGGTGAGAGTTCATCGTCGAGAATCATCTGGCGATAGTTGACATTCATCTTCTCACCCCAAGATGGATCACGCTCCCGTTCCTCATAGACCGAGATCCCTTCACTGAGCCAGCGTGGCATTCGATTGTTGGTCTTGTTGAGAGTCACAACATGTGCGAATTCGTGCCATAACACCGCATTCAGATTAACCGGGTTTGCATCTTGTGATGCGGGGCTGTTCGCTGTTATGACGTCCCCAAAACAAACTCCTAAGTAGCCAACAATTCCCGGCATCCCGAAGGTTCTTACCTCGAAGTCTGAAGGTCTGGGGAAGATCTCAACCAGAATCGTTTCGGGAAGTTCATGTTTATATTTCTCCGTTAATTCAGAACGGGCTTGAGCCAGCAAGTTGAGGACATGATCGCCGTAGACACTCGCTTCATGCGCCGACATGCGAATTCGTAAACCTTCGGCTTCCAAAGTCGTGAACTTCTCAAGCTCATCGCGCAGATTGACGAGGTTATAAATCGCAACATCATAAGGATCTTTCGCATAGACTTCGTCTGCAAGTTTCCAGCCGTCTTCTTCTTTCCCTAATCGCAATAAATCTTGAGCAAGTTGTTTCTTCGCTGGCAGAAAGTTTGGTGCGAATTCAATTGCTTGCCTCTGATAAGTAGATCCTTGCTGGAAGCGGTACTTCTGCGAGAGTTCACGACCAATTGTGTGATCGACCAGCGGATTTTTGCTCCAGGTGCTCAATGCGAGTTCACGTGATTTGGTCCATTCGGTTTCGTTACCCTGTAATAGTTGAATGGCTGTTCGATACGCCAACGCTTCAGGATGTTTGGGATTGATCTTCAAGATTTTCTCAATCAATTCCATTGCTGGTTCGTATTGTTCCCGATCGAGTTGCTGGTCGATCTGAGTTATTAACGCCTTGAAATGATTGGGGTTCAATTCCAATGTTTTGTTTAAATGCTTGGTCGCGATTTCTTGGTCAGAACTCGTAAACGCGGCAGCCATCCCGAAATGAATATCTGGGTCGTCAGGATGCTTCTCTAATGCTGGTGCGAAGATCTCGGCAGCGAGTTGGAAGTCTCTCTTGTTGAGAGCAAGATTCCCGAGCGCCAGGACTGGTTTGCGATGAACCGGATTATTTCGTTTTGAACGAGAGTAGAATGCGTCTTGAGCTTCCTTCGCATCTGCTCCTTGCTCGATGATGAAGTCTCCCAGAGTCACCAGGTTTTCGGCGTCTGTATACCTCCATGGAGAGGACTGCACCAGTTGGGCAATCTCGGCAACAAACTTATCGACCTGCTCTTCATCATTGAGATAACGGCACGCTTGAATTCCGTTCCAACGCAGACGAACGGACCAGCCGTAGCGTTCCAGTGCTTTTTGTATGGTCGCTAAGGATTGCTCGTACTGACCAGTTTGAAACTCGGCATCTGCTTTGACCAGATGCCAGGATTCTCCATAAACTCCTTTCTCGATTGCTTCGTTTGTCGCAGTCAGACACTCTTCGTATTTGCCAGACAGCAAAAGTGCTCGACATTCATCGATATCGGCAGCGACTGCAAAAGAAGAAGAGACTCCCAATAACATGAGAGTCATCAAGTACGGGCGAATTGAGTCAAACATGATGCGATCCAAGTATGGAAGAATTCAATTCATTGTAAGAGAAACAAATCTTAAAAAGGAACCCGCGTATCCGGTTTCCTTTTGAGACTGGAAGTCCAGCACAGATTACTTCATTGCTGGAACCGTTCCCTTGCTGACTTCCTGAAGTAAAAACTTTAAGATATCGATGTTCGTATTGTTGAAATCAGAATGAGAAAACTATGAAATTTGCCCTTCGATTCTTGAGTTTGCTGCTCGTGCTTGCCTCGCTGCTTCAATGCGAC
>JABJMI010000822.1 GCA_018659505.1 Planctomicrobium sp. | reverse complement strand
TGGAGTTGTTTATCAAATCTGCGATGGCTCTGGTTATCAGCGAGGCTACTTCCGAGTCGGTCCCAAGTCAGCGAAGGCGATTATTCCTCCGCAATAAGTTGAAAATTGAGCATAAAGCAGATGTCGTAATTTTGGCGAGCGGGAAGTGTCAGCTCCCTGTCTGGGTGAGATCATGAAATTCAATCTCATATACGTGTGATGATCTCACGCTACAAACAAAGAAAGCCGCCCAGATTGGGCGGCTTTCTTTGTGAATGAGTTTGTATTCTTTAAGCAAATTCTGGACGTCGTCTGCGGAGCTGTTCTTTCAGTCGGGAGACAATGCTGGAGTGCATTTGGCTGACGCGACTTTCGGAAAGTCCGAGAGTGTCACCGATTTGCTTCATCGTTAATTCTTCATAGTAATAGAGAATAATAATGAGGCGTTCGTTGCGGTTGAGACCTTTCGTGACGAGCTTCATGACATCACGTTTTTGAATTCCCAGCGTCGGGTCTTCACCTTTGATGTCTTCAATAACGTCGACTTCACGGACATCTTTGTAGCTGTCGGTCTCGAACCATTTTTTGTTTAAGCTCACAAGGTTCACCGCGTTGGCTTCATTCTTGAGCTTCTCGAACTCTACAGCTGAGAGTTCCATCTGGACTGCAAGCTCAGGATCCGTCGGCGGTCGACCATGTCTGGCTTGTAGAACCTTGACTGCAGCTTGAAGCTTACTCGCTTTACTACGAACGAGACGGGGAACCCAGTCCATTGTTCGTAATTCATCGAGCATTGCTCCACGGATTCGGGGAACGCAATAAGTTTCGAACTTCACTCCCCGTTCCATATCGTACGCCTCGATGGCGTCCATCAGACCAAACGTCCCAGCGGAAATCAGATCGTTAAGATCGACTCCATCTGGTAGTTTTGCCCAAACTCGATCAGCATTAAACTTCACGAGTGGAAAGAAGTGAACCATTAACTTGTTACGTAACAGTTGATTGGACAAGTCCTTCTTGAACTCGATCCAGATCGCTTGAATGTCTTCTGTGACCTTCGTGGTCATAAAACTCCTCCGTGACCTCATTTCGATCGCCGAAATCGCTCGCAATCAGTTTGTGTAACCAGGGGTTGAGGTTCCACCAGGCTTTAACAAAATGAACGCATTAGTGTTTTATCGGCAAATCGAGGAGATGGAATGAGGGTAATTGTTGTAAGTAACTTAATCGAACGTAAAGTAAAATCAGACAGCGGAAAATTCGTTTTGAACTCAAGTTTGAAATGTTATGATGTACTAGGAACGAGACCTGCGAATGAGGTCATGACGAACCAGCCATGTGGTGAAGGGGAGTTGATACCGGAATCGGATTCGAACTGTCCAGCGACACCTTCATATTTCATTCTCGATCAGACCTCAGGTTGCAGAATGTGCCGACTCAAGATTTTGCAAGCTGATCGTAAGAGCTTATTTGGGCAGATATTGCTGAATCAGATCTAGAAAGTCTTTTCTGAAACAATTGGTCTTTCTAACGGATTGAGCCATCACCAGCGACCGGCAGATTCTGCCATATTCAACGAGTCCCTTACTCGCGAAGAAAAGTTTAATCAGTAGAATGGAGCTGCGTAGCTTGGTAGGGTGGGTGGAGCAATCAGATGTTAAAAAAGGTGGGTTACGTTCTCGGCATGGTCGCTCAGAACACCTGATGGGATGTCAGCAAATTATTGCGTAACCCACCACTTACGTGGATCGACGAACTTCACCCACACTACATTATGGAAGTAGTATGGCTAGTAGAATTTGAATTTGCTCTAAAAATAAGAAGACAGTTATGGGGAGAAGTTTCGAAAACCGTAAGCATTCGATGGCGAAGACAGCTGGACAAAAATCCAAGTTGTACGCCCGGTACGGTAAACAGCTTTATGTCGTTGCTAAAAATGGTGTTCCAGACCCTGATGGAAATCCGGCTCTACGGAATCTGGTCGATAAAGCGAAACGGGAACAGGTTCCCAGCCATGTGATCGAAAAAGCCATCGAAAAGGCCAAAGGAGCTGGGGGAGAGGATTACTCCGAGTCACGCTATGAGGGGTTTGGTCCCGGTGGCTGCGCTGTGATCGTCGATTGCTTGACCGATAATCCTAACCGAACAATTACCGATGTGAGAAACTGCTTCAACAAGACGGGAGCCAAACTCGGTGCTGCTGGGTCGGTCGCGCACTTCTTTGACCACCTCGCAGTCTTTTCCTTTCAGGGAGACAACGAAGATGAAGTCCTCGAAGCGATGCTCGATGCCGATGTCGATGTTGACGACACTGAAAGTAACGACGGACGAATTACTCTCTTTGTGACCCCCGCTGATTTCTACAAAGCTTCTCAAGCAATGCAGGAGAAGTTCCCAGACATTCAGCTCGAAGTTCAGGAAATCACGTTTGTCCCCCAATCAGATGTCGAAATCTCTACTGATGATACTCCAGCTTTCGAGAAGTTTATGGAACTTCTCGAAGAATGTGATGACGTTCAGGAAGTCTATCACAATGGAAAAGTCCCAGATTAGAGCTGATTGCATCTTTCACTTCTCTGCGCCTTGTCACCTTTGCGTTTAAGTTTAAGGAACTCAAACATAAAGCTGATGAACAAGATCCACCACATACAAGCACGACGCGCAAGCGAGTGAATCAAGATGCTTGTTCACGCTAAGAGTTGGTCTTCTCATAAAGATCTAGCAAAATTATCTCACGCAGAGCCGCAGGGTTCGCAGAGGGTAACACTTCAGCAGAGTGAATTTTGATGACCAGGATGATGCGAACCTGTTTGACCTTGCAGCCGAAGGCGCTGGCGTTTCCACGTTTGACCACCAACAACAATCTGAACCCGGACTCACTTTAGATTGCTGATGTGATACCGCAGAGGGAAAATTTTAATCTCTGCGCTCTCAGCGGCTCTGCGTGATTCATAATTTTCTGAAGCAACAGCAGCAATCAACGGAATGCATAAGATCGATTAAGCAACTGCCTGTCTGTTCGGGCAGCTTTCGACAATAAAATTCACTTCGACAGACTCTTCATTCAACGGCCCAGAGCCTCGTCGGGCAGTCAGTCGGACTCCGTACGTTTGCAAGACATTAAATTCAACGCGAACGCTTGTGTCGCTGCACTCACACCAGGCTTGAGGCAAGGAATTCAACGCTGGTGAAATCGGCAGGTGACAATGTTGAATTTTTTCGCCTACCGCAAACTT
>JABJMI010000018.1 GCA_018659505.1 Planctomicrobium sp. | reverse complement strand
TCAACATGCCCTGGAGTATCGATCAAATTGATCGTGCAGTCTTTCCACTTGCACGTGACAGCTGCGGAGTAAATGGTGATGCCACGTTTTGCTTCTTCTTCGTCGAAGTCCGTTTCGGTGTTTCCATCATCGACATTCCCCATCCGGTGAATCGCTCCGGTGTAGTAGAGGATCCGTTCTGTGGTGGTCGTTTTGCCTGCATCGATGTGTGCCACAATTCCGATGTTACGAAGCTTTTCAATGGGTCCAGGCATTTTTGATCAGCGAGTTAAGGTAGGAAACAAAAAATTGTATTGCGAGTAGAAAATCAGTTCAAAAAAAAAGCCTGCTCATCCCCGAAAGGACGACAGGCAATGATTCGCAGTTTTGCTTACCAGGCGAAGTGAGCAAACGCTTTATTGGCTTCGGCCATACGGTGGACGTTTTCACGCTTCGTGATGGAAATTCCTTCACGCTTGTAGGCAGCAACAATTTCATCAGCCAGAGAAAGCGCACATGGACGACCTTTGCGACCACGAACAGCTTCCAGAATCCAGCGAATGGAAAGGGTCTGCTGACGCTTGGAACTGACAGGTGTTGGAACCTGATAGGTTGCACCACCGACTCGCTTGGAACGAACTTCAATCTGAGGCTTGACGTTGTCAACAGCCTGATTGAAAACTTCCAAAGGCTCTTCTTCAGTAATGCGTTTGGCAACTTCGTCCATCGCATCATAGAAGACGGTCAGTGCGATGCTTTTTTTGCCATCGTACATCAGGCAGTTGACGAATTTGGAAACAAGCTTTGAATTGTATCGAGGGTCTCCGATCAATTGATCGCGACTCGCTGTAAAACGCTTTGCCATGGAACTCTGGACCTAGCTAACAATCAGTAACTGATACTGTAAGAAAAGTAACACCGCAACAACAAAGTCAGTTATTAACGGCAGTTGAAAGTAACGCTTAACAATTATTTTGGACGTTTCGCCCCGTAACGACTACGAGCCTGCTTACGACCGCTGACTGCGAGTGTATCAAGCACACCACGAATCACTTTGTATCGCACACCGGGTAAATCGCGGACACGACCACCACGAATCAGCACGATTGAGTGCTCTTGCAGGTTGTGACCTTCACCGGGAATATAAGCTGTTAACTCTTTTCCGTTTGAAAGGCGAACACGAGCAATCTTCCGCAAAGCCGAGTTCGGCTTCTTAGGAGTCATGGTTCGCACATGTAAACAAACGCCACGTTTTTGAGGACACCCTTCCAAAAGAGGCGTCTTTGACTTCGCAACATTACGTCGACGTGGTTTTCGAACTAACTGGTTAATTGTGGGCATGAACTAATTCGCAGTCTTGAAATTTCACAATACCTTCAATGTCATCTATCATAAAAGATGACAAAATCACTCAAAACAACCTGATTTAAGTGATAATTATTCTCAATTCACAGCAGCAAATCTAAATTTGCCCTTGAATGATTACATTTTTCTCTATCGAGAATGTCTGCGCAGATAGCTCTATCGCAGAGGAATCGAGAACTTTAACTTCCCGCATTGCAATGGTCAAGTCGATCAGCCGGGCTGACTCTGTATTCAAGAAAACTCCAAGTGAATTCGACTCTCGGAATGACAAAAATCGTCATGCGAGAACATCATGGATGACATGACCGTGAACATCCGTCAACCTTCTTTCGAACCCGTTATGGTAATAGGTCAGCCGTTCGTGATTCAGCCCCAACAGATGTAAAATGGTCGCATGGAAATCATAGACAGTTGATACATTTTCAACAGCCTTATAGCCGAACTCATCAGTCGCTCCGTATTCGAATGGAGTTTTGACACCTGCTCCCGCCATCCAGCCTGTGAACCCGGCCGGATTATGATCCCGACCGCTTGCTCCTTGTTGGAACGTCGGCATCCGACCGAACTCGGTACACCAAACCACCAACGTCTCTTTCAAAAGCCCTCGCTGCTTTAGATCCTTCAATAGAGCTGCGACCGGTTGATCCAAGACCGGACCATGCTTAGCGTACTGCTTCTCTAAGGCTTTATGTCCGTCCCAATTACTCACACCTTCGCCGCCTGTTTGATACGCCCCGTTGAAGAGTTGGACAAAACGAACTCCTTTCTCGACGAGCCTTCTCGCCAAGATGCAATTCTTCGCGAAATCGGCTTTTAATTGATTCTCGGTATCATCAGCTCCATACATCTTCAGAGTTTGCTCTGACTCCGTTTCGATGTTTGCAACCTCTGGAACACTGAGCTGCATCTTGGCTGCCAGTTCATAACTCGAAATACGGGCAGCGAGTTCACTATCCCCGGCATATTCTTCAAGATGCCATTTATTGAGTCGTTCTAAGAATTGCCGAGTCGCCTGATCAGATTGCTTCGTTACCGATGCGGGTCGCTTCAGATTTCTAATCGGCTTGGAAGCGTTGAAGTCCGTTCCTTGAAATGCTGCTGGTAGAAACCCCGGTCCCCAATTATTGACGCTCGATTGAGGAGTCCCTCGTGGATCGGGAATTGCCACGTACGCTGGAAGATCCTGACTCTCGCTGCCCAAAGCCCAAGTTGCCCAAGCCCCCATGCTCGGAAATCCATCGAGCGTCTGACCGGTCGACATGAAGTTTTCGCCCGGACCATGTGTATTCGTTTTACTGGTCAACGAATGTATGAAACACAAATCGTCCGCCAATTCACCGATCTGAGGAACAAGATCGGAAATCATCTTGCCGCTTTCGCCGCGCGGCTTGAACTCCCACGGAGACTTCGTCAGGTTCCCCTGCCCTCCTTGAAAGGTGACCAACTTGTCCGCTCCAGGCATTGGCTGACCATGTCGCTTGATTAGCTCTGGTTTATAATCAAATGTGTCGAGGTGGCTGCACGCCCCCGAACAAAAGATGACAATCACATTCTTCGCCTGCGCAGCGATGTGAGGATCGCGCGGAGCAAATGGCTGTTCGGGATCGATTTGCGGACGTATTGGACCAGACTGCTGCGATTCTTCTGCGAGTAGCCCTTCGCGACTCAGTAAGCTCGCCAGCGCAATACTGCTGAGACCACCACGAAAGTCATTCATGAATGCTCGTCGGTTGAGTAGCTCCATTGTGCAAGCACTTTCGTTCTCAAATCGTCAATTGATATCCATTCATAATCATATCGCATCGAGAGATGTTTTTTAACGCTTCAGGCATCTTAGGCAATCATAACTTCACCCAAGGACTGACTGCTTCGTTTTCAATTCTAACATTTGTCACCGAAGACTCAGAGGTTAGAGAATGGAGAAACACCTACGTACTGATTGATCTCGAAAGGCTCATAAGTGGATCGGATCGATAGACGAAACATTAAGGAGAACACAGATCTTCACAGATGAAACGGATTGTCACAGATCAGGGAAGGTCGAGTGACAGTTCTTTTTTATCCGTGGAAATCCGCATCATCCGCGAGTATCCGCGTTCTAAAAAACAGCCAAGATGGTGATTGTTGTCATAAGTTTAGTTTGGCACGACTTAAATCTTTCACACCCAATCGCCAATTCACTTGCAGGGATGAACTCGCTTGATCAAGATTGCTTTATGAACAATAACACTTCAAGACGAACTTTTCTCGCTTCAGCTATCGTGACAGCTGGGGCACTCTTTGCATCAGGGCTTCTTCAAGCTGAAGAATATGAAGCAGAGATTCTCTCAACAAAAGTCATCAGCCGGCAGCCGCAGTTCTATCATGGTTGGCCGACACTGGCGAAGCAAAAGTCGGGTCGATTGATGCTCGTCTGGTCGGGACGTCGCGAAGGGCATGTTTGTCCATTTGGAACAGTGGAATGGATGACCTCCGAAGACAACGGCAAGACATGGACTTGGCCTCGAACCTTACTTGACTCTGCTATTGATGACCGCGACGCGGGAGTGCTGGAGACAGCGAAAGGTTCCATCCTAGTGACGACATTTTCGTCTCTTGCCTATGAAAGTTACATCAGCAAAGCGAAAACAAACGTCTCTTGGTCAGATGAAAAAATGAATCGCTGGCTGGCAGAAGGACATCATATTCCTGAAGATCAACGCAAACAGCAACTCGGCACTTGGATATTGCGTTCAACCGATAATGGTCTGAATTGGTCAACGAAAAACGACAGCTTAGTCAACAGCCCACATGGACCGACTCAACTCAAAGATGGGCGTATCCTCTATGCCGGAAAACAACTCTGGTTGGACAATCCCCGCATCGGCGTTTCTGTTTCACACGATGACGGAGAAACCTGGGAATGGCTGGCAGAGATCCCCGCACGTGATGGTGACAACCCTGGTGACTATCACGAACTTCACATGGTTGAAGCAGGGAATGGGACTTTGATCGCACATATTCGCAATCACAATAAAGCCAACAATCGAGAGACGCTGCAAAGCGAATCAACCGATGGCGGAAAGACTTGGACGAAGCCGCACTCCATCGGAGTATGGGGACTGCCGTCGCATTTACTAAAACTCAATGATGGTC
>JABJMI010000546.1 GCA_018659505.1 Planctomicrobium sp. | reverse complement strand
TTTTATTATGACCATCTTTATACGCAAGGTCAGAGTATTCCGCTGAAGATTCGATCTATCGTCGGCATCATTCCGTTGTTCACTGTTGACGTTCTCTACGAGCGGACCATTAACCAGCTCCCGGAATTTCAACGTCGTATGAACTGGATGCTGAAGCACCGTAAAGACCTCGACGGGTTCATGACATTCCTCGAACACGGTACGACTGACGAAGATGAAGCCAACGGACTTTGGTTATTAGGATTACCGACTAAAGAGCGGTTGGAAAGAATTCTTGCCTACCTGCTTGATGAAGACGAATTTCTTTCTGAATTTGGAATACGTTCTCTATCAAAGTATCACGAGAAGAACCCTTTCTGTTTCCGAGTTGGAAACCAGGAGACCTGCGTGACTTACGTTCCGGGTGAATCAGACACTTATATGTTCGGGGGGAATTCAAACTGGAGAGGACCAATCTGGTTCCCCATGAATTACCTTCTGATCGAGGCACTGGAGAGATATCACCAGTTTTATGGAGACTCCTTCAAAGTCGAATGCCCCACCGGTTCGGGAAACATGATGACAATGCAAGAAGTCGCAGAGGAAATTCGACAGCGACTTGTAAAATTGTTCCTAGCAGACGAAGAAGGGAATCGACCCAGCTATTCAAGGAATCAGAAATTTTCAAAGGATGAGAACTGGAATGAGCTTGTTCTCTTCTATGAATATTTTCATGGAGATTCCGGGCGTGGTCTCGGTGCGAATCACCAGACCGGTTGGACGGCACTTGTCGCTCCTATTCTGGAACGAATTGCCCGCCGGCGGACGAATCAATCGGAAGAAATTTCTGACGAAGCTGGCAATGGATGACGAGGCTTTCTTGGTCGTTTGAGCACTGTTTTGCAACACAACTCAATATCAAATCTGGCTGATATCTTTATCCTGCTTGACCTTACAACATCAAATCGACTATTCAGATTAAGCGTGATCGCCATTGACGTATTTGGCAGAAACGCGAACAATCTCCAATTGACAATATTTCAATTCAAAAATAATCAACTCAAGACACCTTTTGCATTCAAAAATTGCAAAAGCACAGTGGTAATTGCGTGCTAAAGCACAACCAATATACCGACATTCGAAGTGATTACTGACAGGAAAAAAAATGTTTGACTTGAATATCGAACGGCAATCGCCTGTTCAACCACAAAACAGCGACTATCAACGGACACGTCAAATGACGGTCGGTGACATGTTGCTGGAGAATCGCATCATCTTTCTTGATGGTCCGATTCATGATGGCAATGCAAATATGATTGTCATGAAGCTGTTGTATCTTCAATCAGAAAATCGACATCAAGACGTCCATCTGTACATCAATTCGCCTGGCGGTTCGGTGACAGCCACACTGGCGATTTACGACACAATGCAGTTTTTGGAATGCAAAGTCGCAACATATTGTGTTGGATTGGCTGCCAGTGGGGGAGCGATTCTTGTCGCCGGTGGCGAGGCAGGCAAACGGTTTATCTTGCCGCATGCCAAGATGATGATTCACCAACCGTATGGGCAAGTCAGCGGGCAGGTTTCCGATATTGAAATTCAGGCGAATGAAATCCTGGAAACGAGAGCTGTCTTGGATGAGATTCTCTCAGAACATACTGGTCAACCTGTTGAACGAGTTGCAAAAGATACTGAGCGGGATCGTTATCTCTCTCCAACCGCAGCCAAGGAATATGGTTTGGTCGATGAAATCGTCGCCAAGAAAGATAAAAACGCCAAGAAGTAATCGCACATAAGTACACGCCCGTCATTCTAACGTATGACGAAAGCCCCTAGAGACAACAGCTGCTTTGAAGAAAGAGAAACCTATGTCAAATCTGGTTCCAATTGTCATTGAAAAGTCCGGTCGCGATGAACGGGCGATGGATATTTACAGTCGTCTTCTAAAAGACCGTATCATTTTCCTTGGCACTCAAGTCAATGATCATGTCGCGAATTTGCTCGTCGCACAAATGCTCTACCTGCAATTTGAAGATTCAACTGCAGACATCCATATGTATATCAACTCTCCAGGTGGGTCAGTCACCGCCGGAATGGCGATTTACGATACGATGCAGTATCTCACATGCGATGTCGCAACTTATTGCATGTGACAGGCAGCCAGTATGGGAGCCTTGTTGCTGACCGCTGGAGCACCTGAAAAACGCTTCGCATTACCGAATGCGCGCATCATGATTCACCAACCTTTGGCAGGCATGGAAGGGACAGCGACTGATCTCGAAATTCATGCTAAAGAAGTCATCAAGATGAAGCGGAAGCTCAACGAAATCATGCTGAAGCATACCGGTCAGACTCTTGAACAGATCGAGCAAGATACCGACCGCGATAATTTCATGGATGCCGAAACCGCCAAAGAATATGGACTCATTGACGGAATCATGGAGACATTGCAACACGGCAACGTCGAACAATAAAACTCATTTGCCCCACTTTGCATGATGCACTTCAACTCAACACGGATGTTCAAATTAGGCTCATTGGCGTCGCTTGCGACGTCAGTAGCCTTTGTTTGTATGGTTGCTGGTTGTAAAAGCCCCGATAAAATCGAGCTGCTCGAAGCTCGTCTCCGGGAAAACGAGGTCGTCGTTCAAAATTACGAACGCGAACTCGGCTCGATGAATTCTCAACTCTCAGTCGCGCAGCGAGAAGCGAAAATTCTTCGTGAACAATTAGATCGCAACGGGCAACCTGTCCCCGCTGTCGAGGCAACAACTGCACTGGCATCGGTCGAAACCCTGAAGTTCAATACCTTATTGACCGCCGGGCAAGACAAAGATTCTCAGCCGGGCGATGAAAAATTCCATGCGATCGTTTC
>JABJMI010000019.1 GCA_018659505.1 Planctomicrobium sp. | reverse complement strand
TACTGGCAATAGTGGTCCAGGCTGCCAAGTCGGTGGCTGGCAGAGCTGGGTCTGGGGTCGATTCGCCAATGGTTATCAGTTCTGACGCCTGAGCGGGAGCCGCAGCAAAGCGAGCCTGTTGATCGCGGTACACACGAAGCAAAACTTCTAACTCTTGAGCAGCAGGCGCGCGAGAGGTGACTCTGCGGAAAGCAAAAGCGGCACGCGATTCGAGGGTATCTCCCCCTTCTTTCATCGCGCGTTCTGCCAGCACGCGGGCTGCTTCCACAAACGTCGGGTCGTTCAGTAAGACGAGCGCTTGCAACGGTGTATTGGTGCGGCTGCGACGAACCGTGCAGAATTCCCGTTCGGGAGCATCGAAGAGATTCAATGCCGGCGGTGGGCAGGTGCGCTTCCAATAGGTATAGACACTACGCCGGTAAAGGTCCGTCCCTTCGCCCTGTTTGTATCCACCGCCGCTGTAGGCTTCTGCGCCAACGATGATTTCTTCCCAGAGTCCCGACGGTTGATACGGCTTCACGCTGGGGCCGCCGATGTGCGTGTGCAACAGCCCGCTGACGCTCAACGCCTGATCTCGTAGCATTTCGGCAGTCAGGCGAAACCGCGGTCCTCGTGCGAGCAAACGGTTTTGCGGATCGCGATGCAGCAGTTCTGCAGTTGTGCGTGGGCTTTGCTGATACGTCGCCGACATGGCAATTTGCTTGAGCAGTTTTTTGATATCCCAGCCGCCTTCAGCAAACTCGACAGCTAGCCAGTCGAGCAGTTCCGGATGACTAGGCCAAGCACCTTGAGACCCGAAGTCTTCGACCGTCTCCACGATTCCCTGACCATACATCTGATACCACAGGCGATTGACCATCACCCGGGCAGTGAGCGGATGCTCGCGACTGGTCAGCCATTGAGCGAGCCCTAACCGGTTGCGGGGAGCTCCCTCGGGTAACGGAGGAAATGCGGCGGGAACATTCGGCTCGACCTTGGCGCCCGGCTTGTCGTAGTCGCCTCGCTCCAGCATGAAAGTTTCACGTGCCGCAGCTTGATCTCGCATCACCATTGCCGTCGGGATCAGCTTTTGGAATTCTTCTAATGCCAGTTGTTTCTGGTTGAGAGCTTCGCCCTCGAGCGACTTGAGTTCGAGAGTTAACCTATCGATCTCGGAGTTCTGTTGAGGCGTGGGAGCCGGGATGACTGGATTTGGGTTTCCCGTCAGCTCTTTGTGATAGCCGGTCTCAGGCACCTGATTGAAAAATGCGAAGAACTCGTAGTATTCCTTTTGGGAGATCGGATCGAATTTGTGGTCGTGGCACCTCGCACATTGCATCGACAGTGCCATGAAGACCATCGATGTGGTGTGGACGCGATCAGCCACGTACTCAAGTCGGTATTCCTCGTCGATGATGCCTCCTTCGGATGTCACGCTGTGGTTGCGATTGAATCCAGTCGCCAGTTGCTGGTCTAGTGAAGGCTCGGGCAGAAGATCTCCGGCGAGTTGCTCGGTCACGAACTGGTCGAAGGGAAGGTTGCGATTGAAGGCCTGAATCACCCAGTCCCGCCATCGCCAGTTATAACGCTGTGTGTCGTTGTTGTAGCCATTGGTGTCTGCGTATCTGGCTGCATCGAGCCAGCTCGTGGCCATGTGTTCGCCGTAGCTTTCGCTCGCCAGCAATCTGTCGATCACCTTCTCGACTGCATTCGGTGAGTCATCAGCGAGGAAGGCATCAACCGATTCGAGCGTTGGCGGCAATCCGGTGAGATCGAAACTGAGTCGGCGGATGAGCCGTTCGCGACTCGCTGGAGGCGATGGCTGAAGCCCTTCGTTTTGAAGCTTCCTCAAGATGAAGTTGTCAATTGCGTTCAACGACCAATCTTTGTTAGAGACCACAGGCAGGGCGGGTCGTTGGGGAGTGATCAACGCCCAATGCTGTTCGTAGACCGCCCCCTGTGCAATCCAGTTTTCAATTAAGCGTCGCTGCTCGGGAGTGAGTGTCCGTTCGAAGTCTGCCGGCGGCATACGCGTATCGGGATCGTCATGGTTGATGCGTTTGATCAATTCGCTGACTGCCGGTTGTCCCGGCGAGATGGCCTGTCCTGAGTCGCGCAGTGCGACAGCTTCTTTCCGAACATCGAGTCGCAAGTCTGCCTCGCGCGTGTTCTCATCCGGACCGTGGCATTGAAAGCATTTGTCGGACAATATCGGGCGAATGTCCCGATTGAACGAGACGCTGTCACTTGCGGTGACCGACGTTGACAGCAAACAAAGAACGAAAAGTAATAACCGAGAGTGCTTTATCATTGTCAGGTTTAATTTCGAGTATATCGTTACCCAAACTCGTTCTATAATTAACTATCATTTTCCATTCTCGCAACCACTCGAATGGAATTAGTTCGAACAGTGGATTCAACCTTCCGGTTCCGTAGATCGCCACACACAAAATGTGAGCAACTTTGGATTCACACAAATTGCGACACAATAATCGACGTCGTTACGATATCGATGAGGTACGTGTCTCACTTTGCTATTTTCTCTCTGTGTGAAGACAACACTTTACTCAGCGGAACTGATTTTAGAACACAAGTCGTAGTCAATTCAAATTCGACTGAAAAGACCGATGATAATTTTCGACAATCTCATACGTTCGAGGGGTGAGTTCACTTCAGTGAGTTGAGGTTGGCGAACTCGTATTCCGAAGTCGTCATTATTCGTCTGGAGCAACGTCTACTGAAACCTTCAGAGAGTGTGTTCCGCCGCCAATAAACAACTACCGGCTGAAGCCGGTGGGTTTGGGCTTTTCGTGAGCTACGGACTGAAGTCCTTCACTCACGATTTGGGAACTCGGAAGTTGTCACCACCGTCATCCGGTTCAGTATCTTCCTGTCCTCGAATGTATGCCATAATCGCCTCATCTGTGACGTTCCCGCTAGATGCGACGAAGTACCCACGTGCCCAGAGATGGCGCCCCCAGTTATGCTTCTCAATGTGTTTGAATTCCATCATCAACTTACGAGAACTTTTCCTTTGATGTATTGCATGACTTTCCTGGGTGACAGATTGGGAGGACAGGACAGCAGCACGTGAACATGATCTTTAGACACCGCACCCTCCAGAATCTCAATCTCTTGTGTACGACAAATCTCCCGAACCAGGTCTCGCAAGCGAACTGCAACGGCACCAGTCAAGACTGGTTTACGATAATTCGTCACCCACACAAAGTGATACTTGATGTCATATCGGCTATGAGAGCCTGTACGATAATTTCCCATCCCTCAATTGTAATCAGACGAAATGAAAAACCTAAAGGTTTCGCCTGAAGGCGAGGGTTTTAGACCCATCGCAAGGACAATCACGAGCGGTCGCTCCGCCTGCGGGTTCTTCTCCAAGGACGTACCAGGGTTCAATTGCTTGACGCACTTCAATTTGTACGCCCTCCTGTGAAATTTCGCCGATGAAGGGACATCGAAATTCTAGGTGAGGTTGAAACCAGTCTGCTTCGAACGGGAAATCAGCATCTCTGATGCACTTGAATAACTTCCTTGAAGTCCGTTTCCAGCCAGTACGGAAGCATGAATTTATCATGGATGGCAGTCCCCCAACGGATCCACTCGCCGTTGTACGGTTTCTCCCAAAACTTCGTGACTAACGCACGCACGACCAGTTGTTGAACCAGACTCATTTTGGCATGAGGAGGCATTTCGAAAGCACGAAATTCCAACAGTCCTAAACGTCCGGTCGATGAATCGGGCGAAAACAATTTGTCGATGCAGAATTCTGCGCGATGCGTATTGCCAGTGAGGTCGACAAGTAAATGACGGAAAATTCTGTCAACGACCCAGGGCTGAATAGTCTGAGCATCTTGATGATCTGGAACCTGTGAAAATGCGATATCTAATTCGTAAAGTGAATCGCGGCGAGCTTCGTCGATGCGGGGAGCCTGGCTTGTTGGTCCGATAAATTGACCTAAAAATAGATACGACAGGCTCGGATGATTATTCCAAAAGCCAAGGAGACTTTTGAGTAGGTCGGGTCGTTGTAGGAAAGGACTCAGCTCGGGTGTTGGTCCACCCAAGGCGACGTGATTTCCTCCTCCTGTCCCCGTATGCTTTCCGTCTAGTCCGAATTTCTCGGTCCCCAATCTTGCGAGTCTGGCTTCTTCGTAAACTCCGCCTGTGATCTCTTTCAATTCGGTCCAGTTGCTGGCTGGAGGAACATTGACCTCAATCACCCCTGGATCAGGAGTGACCTTAAGTATCTCAATTCGCGGATCGTGAGGCGGTAAATATCCTTCAATGACAACCGGAATTTTCGTTTCCAGTGCGGACTCTTCAATGACCGCAAGAAGCTCTAGGTAGTCCTCCAGTCGTTCTACCGGAGGCATAAAGACATGCAGTCTGCCTTGTCGTGGCTCGACACACATCGCTGTATTGATGACGGAAGAATAATCTGGAACAGCAGTCTGATTTTGGTTGTTCTCGGGTTGAGCAACTGGATCACTAACACCCGATGTTTTCTCACCATGGTCGCGGTGCTGCTCCGTAATGTTTGGTGCTTGAGACTCCAATTGCGCACGCGCCACACGTCTCAACTCTTGATAGCCGGGCAATGCTGCCCGCCCCTCGAACGGATCGAGTTCATGGAGATCTTTGCCGGCAGAAGTCGGGAGTGAATCCAATGGCAGTCTTAGCCCAATGGGGGAATCACCCGGGACAAGAAACAATCGTTCTGACCTCAATGGCCAGGGACCGCTTTGCCAACCTGCTTTCGCCTGCCACCAAGCTTTCTTCAAAGGCAAGACGAAACCTACCGGTGTTGAAACACCTTGTTCGAGAATTCGCGCCAGTCGGCGACGATCCTCAGAGGCATCTAAATCAAATTTAGAAGGGTCGACATCAACCGGGACTTGTTGCTCTTCTTCGATTGTCTCCCAGATGTCTTCATAAGCAGCGCAAACCCATTCGTTTTCAACTCCCAAACGGGATGCAAAATCGGCGAGAAACTGACCAGCGTCATTTGCCGAGGCTTTCCCTTTTTCAGAAACGTCAGCAAGCAATTCTGGGTGTGACCAAATCGGTTCGCCGTCCTTTCTCCACAGACACGAGTACGCCCAACGCGGCAAAGACTCACCCGGATACCATTTTCCTTGTCCGTAATGCAATAATGCTCCCGGAGCAAAACGGTCTCGCAAACGCTCGATAAGTTCCACCGATTTTTGCTGCTTCATTTCCCCGACGGCAGCGTTATTCCACTGAGGACTTTCCATATCGTCAATGGAAACAAAAGTCGGCTCGCCTCCCATTGTCAAACTGATCTTGTTGGCAGCCAACCGCTTGTCGACCTGCTCTCCAATTTTGTCAATTTGCTGCCACTGCTCTTCTGTATAAGGCATTGTGACACGTGGATCTTCATGAATCCGCGTGACGGACATGTCGAAGTGAAATTCCGATTCGCATTTTCCAACCCCTCCTGATAT
>JABJMI010000020.1 GCA_018659505.1 Planctomicrobium sp. | reverse complement strand
TTGTGAAAGTTTCTTAGCACCCGCTTGAAGCACGTTCGCCAGTGTTGCTCCGTTCGTTAAATCAATCGCTTCCAACGTCGTCAGTTCATTTGAACGAGATGAAACAATTTGCTCTCGCAATGGTCTCCCTAGTGATCTCATCAGGAAATCGCTATTCATCAGCGAAGCTCGAACCATAGGAAGTTGACCTGACCGAACACGTGCCAGAATCCCCTTCACTTGCGGTTGAGTTCTGTCCTTCCAAACAGATAATTCAGGAACAACATGCACCGGGGTCCAATCACCAGAAACTTTGCCCAATCGTCTTGTAGTTTGTTTAGGGATATTTTCGTTCCATTCCCAGGATTCATCGGATGCAATTGTGATTTCAGTATCGTTCAACAAACTTAATTTGGCTTCAAAATAGAATCCGGCAGCATTAGGAGTGGATCCAGCATTCTTGACGAATGCGATAATTTCATTCTTCCCAGGTTTTAGAGTTTGATGAAGCGGGATCGCATCGACTTGTTCCCAATTTGTATTTCTTGAAACTTCCGCATTATTGATAAACAGGACGTATTCATTGTCACAGGTGATCGCAGCCACTCCGTATTGTAACTCCGATTCCAGATTGAATGTCTTCCGTATCAATACTGATTCACCAGCGGCGGGAGCTTGAATAGGCGTACCGTCATTCGACTCGACAGGAGTCCTCCAAATCCACTTTCCATGTAAATCGATTTCACTTACTTCTTCTGGACTGATCTCTGAACGAAGCACCGGAGCGTCAATTTGATCCGGACCTGCTTGAGTAATTTGCCAGACTCCGTCCAGAAATTGCTCTGCAGTCATTCTTTTTGAGCGAGGTCCACGATAGACGTACTCTCCATCTGCATTGGCTTGCGTCACTATTTCGGTTTGCGATTGATACGCCTCAGATGTTGCAATCAATCGCATAACGCTTTTGAGGTTGTAATTATTGTCTTGAAGATGGTTCGACAGTAGCTCTAATAAATCAGCGTGCCAAGGTTCTGATTGCATCGCATCCAGTGGATGAATCAAGCCTCGCCCCATCATCTGAGCCCACAAACGATTGACAATTGTGCGAGTGAAACGCCCATTCTTAGGATGAGTCATTAATGCGGCGAGTTGATTCAACCGTTCGGGCTGAGACGCAGTGGCATCTACACTTCCCAGAGCGGGAAAGAGCCAGGCACCTTGTGCGATCTCGCCTGTCGGTTTGTCGCAGCGATGAATCATCAGTTCTCGCTGCGAGTAGATCGCTGCCAGACCGTAGGCTTCTTTCAATGTCCAGCGATCAACAAAGCTGTCATGGCACGAAGCACATTTCATATTAAGCCCAAGAAACGCTTGCGAAATGCTTTGAGAAAATTGAATCTCTAAAGTTTGTCCTGCGCTGACTTCGCCTCTCCATTTAATTCCATCTATAAATCCTCGACTTTCATTTGTCGGTGGAGCGATCAACTCTCGCGCGAATTGATCGTACGGCTTATTACCTACTAATGACTCGTAAAGCCAACCGCTGATTTGCTTTCGTCCTCCAGTGATGAACCCGGTTCCGGTGTAATCATTTCGCAACAAATCATTCCAAAAGGAGAGCCAATGATCGGCATAATTGATCTGCTGAGAAAGAAATTCATCGACCAGAAGTTCGCGTTTGTTCGGCTCTTTATCGGTGATGAAATCCTGGAGTTGCTTGGGAGTTGGCAGTAATCCAATCAAATCCAACGAAGCACGGCGATAAAAAGTGGCATCATCAATCGGCTGCGGACGCGGGACTTTGTTGTTTATGAAATACTCATCAATAAGTCGATCAATAGGATGACTGCGACCATCGACAACAGGGGGAAGCTCAACTGCAAAAGGTTCCAATGGCGGTTCGTACGTCTGTGCTGCAAAGGTGAAATCATCCTCCCAGATCATTCCTGAGTTCACCCATTCTTTGAGAGTTTCGGTTTCAGCCTCGGAAAGTCTAGGTTTATCAGAAGGTGGCATTTGTGATTCAGGATCGTCAGAGAGAATCAGATCGAGAAAGTAGGATGCTTCCGCATCCTTGGGTACTGCGAATTCTTCATCCAGAAACAACTTTCTGGTATTGATCGAGAACCCTCCATTTGCCTCTTTTCCACCATGGCATTCCACACAATGCTTCCGAAGAATCGGTGCGATTGAGTGTGCAAAATCACTCGGCTTTTCAG
>JABJMI010000021.1 GCA_018659505.1 Planctomicrobium sp. | reverse complement strand
TTATCAGGATTCACGACCACAGATTGTTCCTCAGGAACAGGGCCCGATAGTGGAACATTCTCCAATCCCTGATGTGGTCTCAGTGTGTTGTAATACTCTACGAATGACGACACGATGTGATTCAAATGATCTTCACCAAAGACCACAAAGTAGTCGAGAGCTTCGTTATTGATTGTTCGAATCACGTGCTCCCAATGAGCATTCAAGTTCGGACTTTTGAAAGGAAGTTTGATCACCTCCAAACCATCTGACCTGAAGATGTCATCGAACTGTTTCGTGAACTTGGTATCAGCGGCATTGGAGCTGTATTCTGAAGAGGGAGAGTTGGAATCAGAAATCATCTGAGGCAGATCGCGGCAGCCAGATTATTGGGGAGGAATCTTCAGTTCATGTCAGTCACGATTGACATTCTGCCCCGAGATCATCAACGATGCATATTCGATTGTGTTTCCGAGTCTCACACCGCAACAATCACCTTTGCTTATTAACTCTTTCATTCGTCCCAGGTGCCAACCATGACATTGATAATGATTCGTCTGACCATTCTGCTGATGCTGATATCCAGTGTGCATGCCGACGACTGGCCGCAATGGGGAGGACCGCAGCGAGATTTGATCTGGCGGGAAACGGGGATCGTTAAACAACTTCCAAGTGGTAAGCTGCCGCGAGTGTGGTCGACTCCGATTGGGGAAGGCTATGCCGGCCCGGCTGTGGCTGAAGGAATGGTGTTTGTTACCGATCGTATTCATGGTCGAGGTCGTGAAGGAATCGAGCGCGTGCTGGCGCTTGATTCCAAATCGGGTGAGATCATATGGAAACATGAATACCCTTGTTTGTACAACATCAGCTATCCCGGTGGTCCCCGTGCGACTCCAGTCTTCGACAACGGACACCTATATACGATTGGTGCAGTCGGAAACATGTTTTGTTTTGAAGCCAAGACCGGCGAGGTCCTATGGAGTAAGAACTTTCAACAGGATTTTGGAGTGCGACTTCCAACGTGGGGCATGGCTGCCTCGCCGCTGGTGGAGAAAGATCAGCTGATTGCTTTGGTCGGCGCCCGAAATGGGTTGCTGATCAGTTTCGATAAATTGACCGGGGAAGAGCAATGGCGGTCCCTAGACGATTCTGCCATCGGTTACTGTCCTCCGGTCATCTTCGACTTCGGCAAGTCACGACAATTGATTTCGTGGCATCCACGGGCCGTCAGTTCTGTTGATCCTCAAACCGGACAAGTGAACTGGGAAGTGCCGTTCGAAGTTCGAGCCGGGCTCACTCTGACGACCCCCAGGAAAGTGGGCAATCGACTCTTTCTGACCGCGTTTTATAACGGCTCACTGATGCTCGACGTCGCAGATGATGGCTCCGGAGTGAAGAGACTTTGGAAAGGCTCCAGTAACAGCGAGATCAATACAGATGGTCTGCATGGCCTGATGTGTACTCCTTTTTTTGATGGAGAGAACATCTTCGGCGTCGGCAGTTTCGGTCAACTTCGCTGTCTGAATGCCCAGACCGGGGAACGCATTTGGGAAACTCTGGCTGCAACTGGCGAAGGCCGCTGGTGGAACGCCTTTATTATTCCGCACGAAGACCGATTTTTCATCCACAACGAGCAAGGCGAGTTGATAATCGCCCGCTTAACGAAATCCGGGTATGAAGAAATCTCACGTGCCCAACTGATCGAACCGACTCGCGACGTGCGACGACGAATGACAATCTGGTCACATCCGGCGTTTGCAGAGCAGAGCGTATTCGCTCGTAATGACAAAGAACTGATACGTGTCAGCCTCGCGGAATAGGTGTATCATTATGGGCGCGAGCCCGTGGAGAATTCGTACGTCAATCGTTCATTCAATCTATACTTAACCGTGCAGGTCAAAATTACGCAATCAACATTTCTGTGGTAGATCAAGTTTACGCCTCAACCTGTCACGCCGCTTTCCGCTCATAATGCTTCAGAACCCTACCCAACCATTCATGACAAACGATTTCCTCGGAATCCACGGACGCAGATTGTTCCTCCGGAACGCTGCCAGAGAGCGGAATATTCTCCAATCCCTGATGTGGTCTGTGTGTGTTGTAGTACTCCACGAATGAAGGCGCGATGTGAATCAAATGTGACGCGGCGATACCGTCATCCACAAACTCTATACACATGTTTCGGGCCTGTTGAGCCACCCCTCCTCCCCGTACAAGACTACAGTACGCCCCCCGGAGAGAGCGCTGATATTCCGGAAGTGTCAGCGAAATAGACAGTCAGCGAGTTCGCGTCTTAATCGATTAAGGGTGACGTTTTCAACGGTTTTCGAATTTTTCCCCTCGAGTTAACAGAAAGTCAACTCTGAGAGTGCTCACGCGAGCGCAAATGGCCATTCTAAGTTAACAAAACGTAGAGCGCTCTGGAGCCCGTATTGGGGCTTGTTCCTTCTCCGAACCCCCAATCTCAGCCGGTTGGACTCGGTCACCCCATTCCAAACAAATACGAAGCGGGCAGCTTCATGCGTCTGTTCGGCCACATCAGTTGGGCCAACGAATCAGACCAGAAAATTGAGAGGACGACGCCGGTTTTTATGGAAAAAGGTGATCAGAAGTCGAATTCCAAGATGGGCTTTGTCATGCCTCAAGACGTCGCTACTGCGGGCGCTCCCAAGCCAAAAGGAGCGGAAGTCTCGATTCGTAAGCGTGAAGGAGGACGATTTGCTGTGATTCGCTTGTCTGGGCGGATGAACACCGACCTAGCTGGACAGCGCCAGTTTGGGGCTGAGTTTGGTGGTTTTACGATGATTTTTCCTCGACGGATTTGATTCGGTCGGGGTCGATTCCTATGGCTTGTGCCCGCAGCAGCATTACGGTGTTGATGGTATTTATTAACTCCACACTCCAATACCTTGAACGAACTTCAACCCCGGGTCGGACGTACATTGCTCGTATTTAAGTTTCTGGGTAATAATTCGCTCATGTTCGCGTTGATAACGTTGCTGGCGGAACCGTGGTGGGAGATCCATCGAGCCGATGAACACATTACATGCTCGACGAACTTGTTCAAGCGTTCATCGCTCGGCATCGCTGACGACTTCCGAGTGACACAGTTGATGCCGAACTCGAGCGCAGAACAACTGAGTCAAGATCGTCACGATCAAGTGGCGATGGACACAGATCCAACCGCGACACTCGAAGTGATCCCAACCAAGTTCCTCTTTGGCTTCGCGAAAGCAAGCTTCCACTCTCCAGTGTCCAAACGCGATTCGTAGCAGGTCACGAAGAGTCCAACCATCACAACCTGGTGTCCGATTGCTGACAAAATACTTCACCTCGCCAGTGCGAACGTTCGTAGCCACTATCAGAGGGCAAGCCTCGCTAACAAGCTTTCCGTCGTGCGTCTTGCGATAACAGGTGTGCCACTGAATGTCCCACACTTCTGGCCCTTTGTGCGAATCTCGCACGCGATATCGCTGTGGTTTCTGGTCGCGAAAAGCAGGTGAGTAGGTTGCCAGATTGCGCACCTCCTTGCCAACGCGATCACGCTTCGAAAGTCGAGGATAGTTCTTTTGGCGACCGACAGTGTTTTGTGCCGGTTTTTGCTGCACGCACGGCTTGCTCATCCAAACATGAAACGTCGGTGGGACTTCACCTACAAATGCCTGTTTTCGCCGGTCGAGTTCGTCAAGAAAATGTCCATCTCGCCCGTAGTTTTCGTCAAATGTCCAAGCCTTGACTGTGATTCCGTCCGCAATCGACTGGTCGATCAGCTGCAACGCAATCTGGCTTTTGGTGAGAAATTCGATGTACTCGGGGACATGTGTTTTTTTCGGCGAGCGGTGTCTACGGCCCATTCCTTGGGCAAGTACATCGTAGCGGCAAGCAGACACTGAAACGTACTGGTGGCAAACGAAGCTGCGACGCTGACAACCGCGTTTTCGACCTTGCCTTGACCAACACGTCTTGTCGGTTGCCGTTGTACTGACGCTTCACTCCGACAGTGTGATTCCCACTCTTAGCCGTTCCGGTTTCATCGATCACCCCGATGGCATTCGGATCGGAATGCTCGGCTACGACGAGTTGTCTACATCTTCGCAGCACTTCGTCGTGATCCCAATGAATGGACTCAAGGAATCGCTTCAGTGTTCGTGGTGCGACTCCTTGCATCAAGGCGATTGCTTCGACATTCTTACGTCCGATATCCGAAAGCAGGCCGCGAACATAAGCGGTTAATAGAGGTCTTCCTTTTTGACCGTGGAAGCAGTCTGCAAAAAGCGACAGAAATTGGGCAAGCATCTTTCCAAGCGATGCGATATCTTGAAGCGACATCCAGGCAACCTTCCTTGGTTTCGTTGTGAAACATCAACACACGGAGAGTCGTCTCTTTTTTACGAGCAAGTCAACGGCAATAACATCCTGCCACGGAAAGACTTAACAATCAAAGTCCCTGATAAACTGACGATGTCCAGCTAGGTTATGGATTGTAAATTTGTGTGAGGACATTTCCCACCCGTGCCCCCTTCCCATTGATTCTAACAAATTGGCATTCAGTTCCACTAATTGTACTGATAACGAAGGTACTAACCCTCTCTATTACTGATCCCGAAGATGAATCACCGATCACTGGTGCTTGGAGAGTTGTTGTCATACTCTTTCTAATTACGAAGATTGATAATATCTCGGATTATATTGGATAAAACTACCATGGCAAAATTGCCTTTAGATGGAACGCGTATTCTTTGTTTTGTGGGTGATATCTACGAAGACCTTGAACTCTGGTATCCAAAACTAAGACTTGAAGAGGCTGGAGCACATGTGACTCTCGCTGGGGATGAAGAAGGTGTGACATATGCAGGGAAGAATGGTTATCCCTGCAAATCGGATGCGCGTATCGATGACATGGAAAGCGGTGACTTTCACGGTGTTATTTGTCCTGGTGGATTCATGCCCGACAAACTTCGCCGTGACCCCAAAGTTCTCAGCCTGATTCATGAATTTCATACTCAACAAAAAATGATCGCTGCCATTTGCCATGGTGGCTGGATGCCGATCTCTGCCAAGGTTTACGACGGCGTACGAGTGACTGGTTCGCCCGGTATAAAAGATGATCTCGTCAATGCAGGAGCGATCTGGGAAGATGCTTCTGTGGTTGTCGACCGTCATTTTATCAGTAGTCGTAAACCGGACGATCTCCCTGATTTCTGCCGAGCGATGATCGAGTTTTTGTTGAATGGTTAAGCGACCTCTCATTTGGTAAATCCATGAGTTTATAGAAAGCAGGAAACATGTCCGCCTCGGATGAAGAATTACTAATTGAAGATCAAGCTGGTGTCACCACGCTACGCTTGAACCGTCCTAAGCGACGGCATGCCTTATCCTTATCGCTGTTGCAGAAACTCGCAGCGGCGCTTGTCAAAATTGAAAAGGACAAGTCGGTTCGAGTAGTGGTGATTGCCTCCGATGGTCCTGTCTTCTCCTCAGGGCATGATCTGGGCGAGATGCAGCAGAAAGAAGAGGCGGAATACCAAGAATTGTTTGGGACGTGCGCGAATGTCATGCAATTGATTCGCCGGATCCCGCAGCCTGTGATTGCTCGCGTGCAGGGTTTCGCGACCGCTGCCGGCTGTCAACTTGTGGCAGCGTGTGATTTAGCAGTTTGCACCGAGACCGCTCAGTTCGCGACACCTGGAGTGAAAATCGGCTTGTTCTGCACGACACCGATGGTCCCGTTGGTTCGCAACATCGCTCCCAAAATCGCAATGGAAATGTTGCTCACTGGTCAACCGATCTCAGCTGAACGAGCCTTGGTCGCTGGACTAGTCAATAGAGTCGTCTCAGAGGCTCAGCTCGCTTCAGCTATTGAAGAACTGACAACAGCGATTGTCAATTCTAGTCAACAAACGATCGCGATCGGTAAACAGGAATTTTATGACCAGCTAAACATGGAAGAAACAATTGCTTACGATCGAGCTGTACAAGTGATGACAGAAAATGTCGTGCAGCATGATGCCCAGGAAGGAATGTCCGCATTCTTGGAAAAGCGTAAGCCCCAGTGGGAAGAATAAGTTCTACCGTAAAGCAATAAGTACCTCACATGCAGAAATTTCTTTGCCTCTCATTTCTTGTTTTTCTAGCGGTTCCACGACTCTTTGCGGAAGATTGGACTCAATGGCGGGGTCCCAATCGAGATGGAAAAATTGAATCAAAAATCCATTTCACAAAGTCGACTCAGTTCAAAACAGAATGGACCGCAGAAGTTGGTATCGGTTTTTCTTCCATGGTTGTGGCGGATGTTTTTTTAGTCACCTTGGGGCATGCAGATGAACAGGACAAAGTCACTTGTTTGAATGCACTCACTGGAGAAAAGATTTGGGAGCAATCTTACGTCGCTGCGCTCGATCCG
>JABJMI010000497.1 GCA_018659505.1 Planctomicrobium sp. | reverse complement strand
CCTCAGAGAACTCAATGGAGTAGAGAGGGAAGACTTTTAAAGCAGGATTGTGGTTTACATCAGGCTGATTACATTCAAATATTTATAGATTTGCTAAATTCAAAAACTAAGGGCAACCGTGGCTGAAGACCAAACTCAAGAGAAACAAGATCAGAAGGTGAAGCAGCCTCCTAAGAAAGCACCTGCTCACCGCAAAAAAATCACGTTTAATCTTCGTTTTACACTCATCTTGCTCGCGACTGTCGGGGTTTTTGGAGTAGGCGTACATTTCCTGCATGCCTTTCAGATTGACCGCAACGCAGATTCGCTGTTATCAAAAGCTCGACGTTCTCTGGCTGACGAGAATCTTGATGAAGCGGCGAAATATCTACGCGTCTACATCGGTTTTCGCCCGAAAGATGCGAAAGCAGTCGCCGAACTGGCACAAATTCTTGATCGTAAAGCCAGAACCGGTGTGCAGCTAGTAAATGCTTATCGAACTTATCAGGAGACGCTTCGCCTCGACTCAGAGAGAGAGGATCTACTATTCCGCTCTGCTGAAATTGCTCGACTCATCGGTCGAAATCAGGATGCCTTGGCAGGAATTAAGATCTTACGCAAGGATTCACCGGAGGATCCGAAGCTCAGTTTGCTCGCTGCAAAATGTTATTTAGCAGACGACCGTATCAGGCAGTCTACTAATGAGTATTTAGCGACGATTCAAAATGAACAATCGAATCTCGAAGCTTATCAGGGCTTAATCTATCTCTTCTCTCAACATTTTGAAGAATTGCCGACAGCGGAGCAGATTTCTGAATCGACTCCAGAAGTTTTACAGTCATTGTTTACTGAGAAGCGAACACAGGATTCAGCCCTAGAAACGGATTCCCTGGAAGTTCGACAGCAGAAGAGAATCGACGTCATCCTGAATGAAATGGTCAGGCTTGGTGAGCCAAGAGACCAGGCATACCTTGAGCGTGCCCGAATTAGGATGGGACACGACAAATTTCAGCTTGCGGAATCAGACATTGCTGAGGCTTCTAAGCTGGTTGAGACAAACTCTGAAATTCTTCAGATACAATCGCAATTAGCGTTAAAAAAAGCGTACGCGGCTGATGACTCGCAAAGTCTAGAGCAGCGTGAAGACAATCTTGAAAAAGTCTTAGAGTTTGCGAGAGCAGGACTCAAATTGTCGAAAGACAGACCTGCATTCTATAATTTTCTTTACCAACATGCGAGATTGTCCGGCGAATTCGAGACAGCTAAGAAACATCTTGAAGATGGAATTTCTGCAATAAAGGAAGATGTCAAATCAGCCGATATTGAAGCGATGAATAAACTCATCGGACTGGAACGCAATCTTCAATTTAGTTTGGCAGGCTTACTCATTGATCAGGCAATTCAAGAAAAAGTTGCTACGACTCGGGAAAGCAAACTCGAGCAATCCCTTGAGATTATTGATCAACTCAAATTAGACAACCTCAAAGGAGGAAACGAAGAGAGTCTGAATTCCTACGCGGAATTTCTAGAAGGACGCATTCACATCGTTCGTAAAGAATGGAAACTTGCAATCCCAAAACTTGAACGCTCGAGAAATGCTTTACCATCGGGAGTGGATTCCCAATCACAACTTTCTGGACAACGACGACAAATCGATCTATTTCTTGGACTTTGTTATGGAAAAATGAAGAATCCAGATCGGCAAATTGTGGTTTACAGACGTGCATTGGAAAATGATCCCTTCTGGGCAATTCCTCGACTTGAATTGGCAAGAACCCTCGCAAAAGTGAATCGGACCGAAGATGCAATTCGCTCTTATCAAGTACCAGTCCTAAGGAATTTTCCCGACGCTCACGTTGAACTTGCAAGACTCTTGCTTCAGCGAGAACTGGCAAAAAAACAAGAACTTCGGAATTACGAAAATATTGAAAAAGCATTGCAGATAGAAGAAGATCTACGAGTTCAGAACGACTTGCCTGTTTCTCCGAAAGTCCATGAACTCAGAATTGATCTACTCTGGCAACAGGGAAAGAAGAAGGAAGCGGAAGAGTTTCTTTCGAATGCTTTAGAGGAGTTCCCGGAATCGCCAGAATTTGTTGCATTACAAGTCAACTTACTGTTGGCGAATGAGGAGCTGACAAATGAAGAGAAGCTCTCGCAATCTAGTGCAATCCTTGCGGAAGCAAAACAAAAGCTCGGCAATCCACTTGTTTTACGGACAGCAGAATTGAACGTTATCCGGAGAACTGTGCCAGAAAATGCTGAAGAGTTAGTCGAAAAACTTTCAGCTCACCTAGACGATCTCAGTGAAGAAGAACAAAGTTTCTTCTTGAGACATTCCGCCCAGACTTATATTGCTTTAGGAAATCAAACCGAAGCGACCAATACATTAGAGCGACTTTCCACTGCTGATCTCGAACCGCTGACCAGTCGTCTTTCTTTGATCGAATTAGCCGCCACTCAGGGAGATGAGAAACGAGTCACCCAACTTCTTAAAGAGATTCGCGAATTTGAGGGGCAGAAAGGACCGTTCGGAAATGTGGTTGAAGTTCAACAAATTCTACGCAAGATTCTCAAAGATGCTCCCAAGGAAATTGATGACAAAACGGTCACCGTCTTGAATCGATCTCGAGCGCTTTTGAAGTAGGCAAAATCTCAACGGGCATCATGGACGTTACCAACGAGATTGCTCGGTGACATTGAAAGAATTCTTGGAAATGATGATGTCGCGATTGAATACTATCGTACAGCAATAAGTCAGGGTGACTTTACCGAACCTGTTGTGAAATATGTGGTCAACTCTCTGTTTCTAAAGAATAACAAAGAAGCTGCGCAACAAGTGATTCAGCAAGTGACCGAAGAACGACCAGAGATGATTTCAGGTGATATCGCGCGCGTTGCCTGGAGGCTCGAGTGGGGACGTGAGAATACTGACCAAGCTCTGAGAATTGCCGATGACGTCACGAAGGATTCTAAAAACTATCAGGACTTACTTTGGTTAAGTCAACTGCGCTATGCACGGGGTGAAACAGGCGAAAGCGTGGAAGGTCCGCTTTTGGAAGCTCTGAAAAAATTTCCTGAGACACCAGAAGTTGTGTTGACATACATCACATACCTCGAACAAGTTGAACGCCACGAAGACGCAGTGAAAGAGTTAGTGAAAGCGACTGAGTTTTTGCCTAAGAAGCCTGCTTCTCTGATCCCTCTGACACTGGGGCGTGGGTATGAAATCTTAAAAGATCTTGAAAAAGCAGAAGAACAGCTCCAGGCTGCAATCAAAGTTGACCCGGACAATCATGCTATTCATTTACAACTGGCAGGCTTTTACATTCGTAATAACCAATTCCCCAAAGCTCAGGTTCATTTAACGGCGCTCACAAATTCAAACGCAGAGATTCCAGCGAATTTGCGTGATTTAGCTAATCGTTTACGCATTGAACTGATTGCCTATGGTGGGAACTATAGTGATGGCGAACGCGCTCTCAAGTTGCTGGAAGAGTCTAAAAAAGAGAACGAACCTCTGACCCCGACCGAGTTGCGAGTCAAAGCCGAAATCCTGGGGAGACGCTCTACAAGGCATGATCTCCAAGAACTCCTCAAAGTTTTAATCGCAATTGATGATCGCAATTCTGCAAATGTCATGGAGAAATTCCAAATTGCAAAAATTTATGATCAACTCGGAAACTGGGAAGAAGCAAAAATACGGTATGCAGCAATTCTTATTGAGCAGCCCGAAACGCAAAGCCTTCGGCTCGCTTATGTAGAGGCTTTACTAAAGCATGAAGAGGCTCAAGAGGCTCGCAAACAATTAGACCAAGTCAACAAGAGGATTTCTAATTCTCTACTCTTGAAATTTCTTGAAATTCAGGTCATCAATGCTGAACAGGGAATCGAGCCTGCTGCGGAAGAATTAAAAACTTATCTCGAGCAAGACTTTGCCAAGACGCAACCAGAGCAAGTTCTAAGAGACCTTTTGGTGATGAAGAATGGTCTGCAGCTGCTTGACCAACTTAAAAATGAAGTGATCGTTAAAGGTTCCGATGAAGAAACTTCAATCTCACAGGGAATAAGATATCTTCAATCTCGAGATATTGAGAAGTCCGTTCAAGCTCTCATCCCAGTCATGAGTAATGAACTTGTCAGAAAGCACATTCACGCATTCTACTACCAAGCTGGTTCAAGGTTATTCGTAGAATTGAAAGAATTCGCGACTGCGGAAGAACTGTGGCGAAAGTCATTAGAGTTGGTCCCTAGAACTGAAGATCACATTCAATTAGTTTCCTTAATCGCTCAGCAGGGGCGCATCGCTGAAGCCTTAGACCTTTGTGAAGCTGAACTTTGGCAGAAAATTACTGATGCTCAAGCAGCACAAGTCACAATAGCAATCCTGCGCACGGGTGAGCCGACACCTCAGGAGATTCAACGAGCAGAAGCTCTTGTCTCAAAAGTGATGAATAAGACATCAGCAAGTCTCCTGAACCGTTTTCTGGCAGACATCAAGGATCTGGGTGGCGAACATGATCAGGCGATATTGCTTTACCGCCAAGTATTAAGTGAAAACCCTAAGGACATCATCGCTCTTAATAACATGGCATACCTCAGCGCCTTGATTGGCAAGGATCTTAAATTCTCACTCGACTCAATCAATGAGGCGATCAGCATGAAAGGTCCAATTGGAGCACTCTTGGACACACGTGGCGTCGTTTATCTCAAAAGAAAAGAATATGACAATGCAATTCAGGATCTGAAAAGAGCGAATGGCGAAACACCTTCAGCCTCGACACTCTTTCGTCTCTCGCAAGCATACTGGGAAAGCGGCAACAAAATCGACGCTAAACTTTACCTCGACAAATCTCAAGAGATGGGGCTGAATAGAAAAGCAATCCATCCACTCGATGCAAACGATTACGATTTATACTTGAAGAACTTCGAGACGACGAACTAAGCCCGTATGCAAGTTGTTAAATCAGCCGATGAGCGTTAGTTCACGGTTCCTGAAAACCGGTCGCTAACGCGATGCGGCTGATGAATTCATTTCTGCTTATTTCCGCTCAGAGTTTTGACCTTGATGATCTCATCACTGCCCGAATTCACTAATCTCTCTTTGGTAGCACAACTCCGTTCTTTACTTAGGCGGTGGAGGGAGTTCGTAGAACTCAGGCTTGTTGGGAATTGTTGTCTTTGAAGCTCGGTTGAAAGGCTCACCTGTTGGAGGTGGTGGCAACATCTCAACATAACCTTTCTCGCCATCCGGTTCCAAGATATTCCTGATCGGTTGTGCTGGGATGGTCGAAGGTGGTGTGCTATTGATTTTCGCAACAGGTTCTTCTTTCTTGATCTGATCAGAACTGCCAAAGTTGGTTGTTGCTAGCTGGAAGACATCTTTAGTGGAGAGCTGCTGGAAGCCCTTGGGCGGCAACAAAACCGTCATCAATTCCGCATCAATTCGCAGCGTTACAAACTCTTCAAGTGAACCAGCTTTATACTGTCCTGAAAAAGTCCCGACGTCGACATTCGGTTGGAGTTGAACCTTCTCAGTTGCGTGAGCAAGCTGTTCGTTCAATAGAAGTAATGGTCGCTGACCGATGCTACTGCGGAGATGCAGAACTCGATGCGGCTGAAACTCTTTGAGAATCCGCATCAGGTTTTTTGTTTCCACTTCACTGGCAGGGAAGGGACCAGTCAATCGATTAGGACTCGCTGTAAACCATGTGGAAGGGAAATTCCGATTGAGATCGACTCCGTTATGGTTCGTCCTGATATGTTCTGCTAGTCCATCAGGGTTTGGAGTTCGGATCATCAGGAATGAGTATGAAGGAGATTGCCCGTAGGAGATTGCTTCTTGAATGACCGCTTCCAGGAGTTCAATACTCTCTGGCTCGTTCCCGTACATGCTACCCATGATGAGAATACGATAACTTCCCAAGCCAGACTGAGAAAGTTCAACAGGTCGCTGCGCCGAGCTATGGAATGGAACTTTCCAGACTTCACTCGTTGAAGTTTGTGCAACCGTCTGATGTTGAGGAAGAACCTGAACCATTACCGGTCCAATTCTCTCAGGGAGAACTTCCCCTTGATCTTGATTCTCTACTGGCTTCTCGAAAGGAGCGGGGTCCCCCAGTTGTATGTAAATCGACTGAGCTTGCGGACGAGAATTATTAGATGGCTGCTGTTGTGCTTGATTTTGTGCCTGGATCGTGGGAGCCATCAAACTCGCGCAGCTAATCATCAGCACAGGAACACAAAAACATAAGCCGAAGGGGTTGCGACTCATCTGACTACTCATTCAAGTTAAAAAGGTAATCTGAATACGAAAACACGAAGGAAAGATCCGTCACTCCCTTCGTGAATCGATAATTTAAAATTGAACCGTCGGTTAATTGAACTCCACACCCAATTCATAACTGAGATCAGTGAATTTCCCAGCATGATGTTCGTTTGATGAGTGGATATGTTCTGCTTCCGTAATAAAACGCAGTGTGTCACTCTGGTAGAGATTGTGAGATTCAAGCACTTCAATGAAAGGTTCTAAATCATGACCGTACATCATGAGAAGTTTATGTTCGTCGAACTGAACTTCCATCGGGACTTCTGCATTGAGCACCGCAATCCCAGTGCAGCCATCGTTCAAAATCAAATCTTCGTAGTCGAAAAGCAAGCTCTTGAGAATTGGGAGATCCATGCTTTCTCGATAAAGATCGATATGTTTTCCGAGTTCGTTGTCATGGCTCGTTTCGAGCACGACGTCGACTTCGTCTCCGAGTGGGCTTAAGAGATCGATGAACAAATCGAAGAGCCGCTCTTTCGTTTGAGCCGCCATAATGACCGGGACATCAATTTGTGTTTCCGGGTCTTGATAATTTTCTTGACGCCAGCCAGCACCGGGGATGACCTTTAGATCAAATGCCGGACGGATTGCGTCGGTGAGAAGAAAACTTCCGTAGCGAGCAATCTCTAGATGTTCTTCTAACTGAGTCGACGTAGCAGTGTTTTTATCGGCGTTGACACCAACATTTTCGCGAACGGAATTTGCTGTATTGGATTTCAGAAAGTCCATGTGTTTTGATCCAGTCTCTTGAGGTCTTGCTTTATTGAAGAGCTAGCCATACGCCATTCATTGAAAATGATTGGACGTTGAAGCTTTATTGAGCATGCCCGCCACTCACGACTGACACATTCAACTCTAGCACTGGAAAATTGATGTGCGGTTGAGTTCTGAAGAGAGAGTGTGCTTTTCTGAAGATCGCATAATGGTCTCTCAGGAAAGTCCAGTCGAGTAAGAAAATAAACTCAGAGAAAGTCGGGCGATTGTATCGGTCATGCAACTAAAAACTGATGGCAAAAAGCATCAACAAGCAGAACTGCTTCATATAACCGTTGCAAGCGTCTTCGCAAGTAGATTTGATTCCACTGCGCGAGTCACGCAGCAAAACGAATGGCAAATCGTGACAGCAAGTTTGCCAGTCATTACACGAAAGTAATTTCAAGTGCCTTTGAGTACAACCTCGCGTCCTTGCGGCGCGACTGTAATTTCTTGACGGGTTGAATCTTCATCTGGAAATGAAACGATCTCGATCCCCCAGATCAACGAAATCAACTTCCCTGAAAAACTGTACGGTCCCCAAGGTAGGGAGAAAGTCACCAACTGCTGATCCTTCTCGGATGGAGACTCTATGGTGACAGTCTTCACAACCTTTAAGTCCCGGTCCCCTCTGCCGGATGTATGCCAAACAAGTCTTGCTTCAATTCTGTCTGGTGGTGCGTCAAGATCCCACGCTGCGGTAATAGCGATCTCCGCACCGGGATCAAAACTGGTGAGTTGTTGAGGGAATGTCAATTCGAGTTT
>JABJMI010000022.1 GCA_018659505.1 Planctomicrobium sp. | reverse complement strand
TTTACGGTAAATCGAAACCTTCGTCTTCGCATCTTTCAGCGATTCAACAACAAACAGATTTGCGATGATGGTCACATCGCGCATTGCCTCAGGTTGTTCTTGGATGACTTCTGTGATCGGCACTTCGGGGCTGACCTCTTCCTCTTCAATCTGTTGCGATGCTTTTCGAACATCGATGGAAATGACACGTCCGAGAGGAGCGTCGAGGTCTGTTTTGAAAAAGAAAGTAGGACCGTCATTACCGATGAAGCTGTATTCGTTTTCAAAGTTCCGGATGAGCGGAAGCGTCATTGCGAAGGGATCGCTGAGGTCTTTATAGAAAATTCGATAACGATCATCGGTGCCGACATGAACCGTGATAATCAAATAGCGTCCATCATCAGTGACATCGGTCGAGTAGCCCCATTTCGGTTGATCAGGTCGATGAAAGACGAGAACATCCGCTGCTTGATCATCGCCGATGCGGTGATAATAGATCGCCTGGTTGACATTTAGGTTCTGGAATTCCGCTCCTTCTTGTGGTTCCTGAAATCGCCCATAGAAGAAACCTTTTCCGTCAGCGGTCCAGGCAGGAGAGTTGAATTTGATCCACTTCAATTCATCATCAAGAATTTTTCCCGATGCGATTTCCATGATTTTCCAGATTCGCCAATCTGAGCCGGCATCTTGAATTGCATAGGCGAGATATTTCCTATCATCGCTGAAGACTGTTCCGCCGAGTGCGACGGTTCCATCTTCAGACCATGTATTGGGATTGATCAAGACTTTCGGCTCTGAATGAGAGTCTTCCTGCACATACAGGACATACTGATTTTGTAGACCATCATTCTTATAGAAATAGATGCGGCCTCCAGCGGTGAATGGCGTCCCGAATTTCTCGAAGTTCCACAGTTCGGTCAGTCTGTTCTCAATCGCTTTGCGTTCGGGGATTTGTTCTAAAAAACTGTTCGTGTGTTGATTCTGTTCTTTGACCCAGTCAGCGACTTGCTCACTTTCGCGAACATCATCTTCCAGCCAACGATAGGGATCGTGAACTTTCTGTCCGAAGTATTCATCAAAATGATCGATACGTTTTGTCATAGGAGCTTCAGCTTGTACTTTAAGAGAAAGAATTGTCAGGCTTAAGCTCAATGCAAAAGCGAACTGGATAGAATTCATGTGACAATCTCGGATTGGATTTATCGGATTTGGATCAGGTTGAGAGTTTAGCGTTGAGAGTTTAGAGAAGCAAAACCAACATTTCGTGCGACACATCATTAGTCTGAAGTGAAAGAGGTGATAGTATGAATCACTGCTATTCTGATGACATGGGTCGCTCGAGAAGTAAATGTCTCGTTTGAACGAGATCTGGCTCTCGCAACGTGAGACCAACAACTGTTGAAAAGTCGTCAGTGAAGAACCTGCAGGATGGTATGAACACTTCATGTCAATTGCTGGCTGCATCTCTTTCACTTCTCTGCGCTTTGGCGCCTTTGCGTTTCAATTACAAGGACTCAAAATAAGCGGACGCAACCACGCGAGAGAACCAGTGAATGACCAGAGCTTACAAGCACGACGCGCAAGCGAGTGAGTCAAAGTGCTTGGATGAAGTGAAAATTGATCTCACGCAGAGCCGCAGGGTTCGCAGAGGAAAAAATTCTGCGCTCTCTGCGGCTCTGCGTGATTCATACTTTCTGAAGGACAGCTATTTCAGAGCAGCTTGGCACTGTGTAGCAAAAGAAATTAGACAGGATTGACATGATGAATTCGGTAATGCTATTTCCTATTGAAAGTGTGGCTCAATAAGAATGTTCTCTGTTCGTTCGAGTACAAAAAAATTCACTGGTCAGTTCTCAATGCGAGTACTTTTATTTTATCCTGTCAATCATGTTCATCCGGTCTACTTTCTTTTTCGAATTGTAATTCGTTTCACAGAAATATTTGTTGATTTGCGTCAGTGTTGGCAGTTGCTATTCTGGCAGAAAATATAAAAGAAGCTTTGGGGAAACACATGTCGAGTACGACACCTTCTATTGAGTCTCAGTCTTTGAACGTCGATGCGGCTGTACGAGATCGTTATTCGGCAGCCGCTGAAGCAGCGGAGGCAGCACTTTGCTGTCCGGTGGACTACGATCCGCAATATCTCAAAATGATTCCGCAGGAAATTCTCGAACGAGATTATGGCTGTGGCGATCCTTCGAAGTGGGTCAAGCAAGGAGAGACTGTCCTCGATTTAGGATCCGGCGGTGGCAAGATTTGTTATATCGCTGCCCAGATTGTAGGCGAGTCCGGCAAGGTGATCGGCGTTGATTGTAACGACACAATGTTGGGTTTGGCTCGACAGTACCAGGGTGAGATCGCTGAGAAACTAGGCTACGAGAATGTCGATTTCCGGAAAGGGCGAATTCAAGATCTCAAGTTGAATCTTGATTCGCTGGAAGAGTATCTGATTGAGAATCCAACTAAGACCTCATCGGATTGGCTGCAAATGCAAGAACATGCAGACCATTTGCGGGCGACGCAGCCGTTGATTAAATCAGATTCGGTAGATGTGGTCGTTTCGAACTGTGTCTTGAACTTAGTGAAGGACGAAGATCGGAAGCAATTGTTCTCAGAGCTTCATCGTGTGTTGAAACGTGGCGGACGAGCAGTCATCAGCGATATTGTTTGTGATGAACTTGTTCCAGAAGAACTACGCAATGATCCACATCTGTGGAGTGGTTGCATCAGCGGCGCGTTTCTTGAAGAGTCGTTCCTTGAAGCGTTCGCAGAAGCAGGTTTCTACGGAATCGAAATCGTTTCGCGACAAGAAGAGGCTTGGGCAACTGTTGAAGGTATTGAATTTCGCAGCATGACGGTCCAAGCCTTCAAGGGGAAAGATGGTCCGTGTCTGGATCGAAGACAAGCCGTGATTTACAACGGTCCCTGGAAATCCGTCACTGATGACGATGGTCACAAACTTGTTCGTGGAAAACGAATGGCAGTCTGTGAGAAGACATTCCAGATCTATTCGCAGGCTCCCTATTCCGACAAAATTACTCCGGTTCCGCCAGTCAATGAAGTACCGCTAGAGAACGCGAAACCGTTCGACTGCCATGGTGTTCCGATCCGATCAGCGAAAGAAACAAAGCAGGGGAACGGATTGTTGACGATGCTTCCAGACGGTGATTGTTGCGGAACTGATGGGTGCTGTTGAGCTTGCAGGAGCAGAAATTGCGTTGATTGCTAATCGATATCGCCCGAAGAAATATCTCTCTGGGCGTGATGTCGAACAGCGATGATGACGACCTTTTCATCGAGAATACGGTAAATGATCCGATGTGTGTTGCGTTTTCCGCTTCCATAAGATCGCTCGAAGAGATCAAAGTCAAATTTAAAGCTCTCTCTTGCTAAGGAGTTGTCATGTGGTGTCAAGCACAACTCAGCGAGCAACTGATCAAAACCATTTAACCACCGTTGAGCGACTTGCTGAGAATTCGATTGCGTGAAGTACTAATTGACAATGCGGTCGACTTCTCTCGCTGCTTCAGAGG